>JABEUK010000082.1 GCA_013044425.1 Thermoplasmata archaeon
GATCGTCGGCGACCGCTGGCTCGATATCGAGGCGGGGCGGCGGCTCGGGCTCTTCACCGCGCTCGTGCCGCCGATCGGGCACGAGGCGGAAGTTCTTGCCGAGATGGCAGAGCATCACCTCGAACCGGACCTCCAGGCGTCTTCGCTCCTGGACGCGGTCGTGCGGATCCTCGCCCGAGGGTAGAGCAACGGGCGCCTACAGCGGGCGGTTGAGCGCGTGTTCCACGGCGTGCACGCCGGAGGAGATCGAGCCCGCGACGTCGACTCCGAGGTGGTCGAGCGCGAGCAACAGGCCAAGGACCGCCAGAATGGCGAGTAGCCAGGCCGTGAAGGTCGTCAAGGTCCGTTCCGCCCGCCATCAACGGTCGGAACCGATACATAACGCAACGGCTCGATGGGCACGCACTCGCCCGGGGAATCCGACCGGGCACTCGCCCGAGGCGTCGACGGTGGCAAGGTTCATAGCATGGTGCGAGTACGTCTCCTGGCTGCCCTGGTAGTCTAGTGGTCTAGGATCTAGGTCTGTCGAGCCTGGGACTCGGGTTCGAAGGCTCCGCGGGTGCGCCCCCGGTGCCGAAACTCCCGACCAGGGCGCTCCCCCCCGGCGTCGGCGCTCCCAGCACCGTTATTCCTCGCGTCCCCTCCACCTAGCGTGGCCGCTCCCGATCCCACGACCTCGAAATCTCTCTCGGGCCTCTTCGGGGTGGCCCTACGAGAGGCGACCGAGCGTCGGCTCCTGGAGCTCATTCGCAAGAACCCGATCCCGCGGCATCTTGCGATCATCATGGATGGGAACCGTCGCTTCGCCTCCGCGCATGGGATGCTCACCGCCGAAGGTCACGTGAGGGGGAAGGACAAGATCGAGGAGCTGCTCGATTGGTGCCTCGAGGTGGGCATCCGGGTCCTTACGGTGTTTGCGCTCTCCACGGAGAACCTCTCCCGACCCCCGGAAGAGGTCGATGACCTCATGGACCTGTTCGAGAAGAGCTTTCGCGACATCGCGGTGGACGAGCGGGTGCACCGCTACCGCATCCGGGTCCGCTCGATCGGAGACCGGGAGATCCTACCTCGCCGGGTCCAAGCCGCGATCGAGGTGGCCGAGCGGGCGACCAAGGACTACGACGCATATCGGTACAACGTGGCGATCGCCTACGGAGGACGCGACGAGATCGTGGAAGCGATCCGGGTTCTCGCCCGGGAGGTTCGAGCCGGGCGCCTCGACCCGGAAGCTATCGATGCGAAGATGGTCTCCGAACACCTCTACACTTCAGACCTGCCCGATCCGGATCTCGTGCTGCGTACGAGCGGAGAGGAGCGGATCTCCAACTTCCTATTGTGGCAGTCCGCCTACAGCGAGCTGTACTTCTCCGACGTCATGTGGCCCGGCCTCACGCGCCTCGATTTCCTCCGGGCGATCCGGACGTTCCAAACCCGCCAGCGACGCTACGGACATTGAGATCGGGTTCGTTCGCCCGGTCCGCCCTATCGCAGGAAGGAGACATCTCATCACAGCACCGTCCAAACAAACGTTTAAGCCTCGGGAGGGATATGCCATTCGTCTGACAAAGGAAGCAGTGGTGTCTGACGAACATGACCGATACGTCAGAACGAGTGACCGTCCGAATCCCTCAGGACCTCGTCGAGAAGCTCAAGCAGATCCAGAAGGCGACCGGCACGGCCACGATCTCCGACACGATCCGCGAAGGTCTCGAACGGTACGTAGAGATGCACCTCCCGCCACCGAATGTGCGCAAGGTGGTCGTTGAGCTGTCCCGTCAGGACAACCGAGAGCTCGAAGAGTTCGTGCGCGATGGGAACTCGGTGTCGGTCGACGATGCGGTCCGCTCCGCCGTCCGCGAGTACATCCGTCAGAAGCTCGAGCACCCTTCCGTACCCCCGCGGGTCCCCCGCGCCGAAGCGCGCGCGACGGCCGGCGGAAGTTCATCGACCTAGGCGCGAGAGCCCATGCTGGATAGCTCCCCGGACGCCTGGGCCGCCCTGCACGCCGACCCTTCGTTCGCGATCGTCGGGCTCGGAGGGGCCGGCGGCGACGCCGTCCGCGACCTCCTCAGCCTGGGACTGCCTGGGGTTCGATCGTTCGCGATCAACACGGACGCACGCCACCTCGATGGGATGGACATCCCGCAGCGGATCCTGATCGGTGCGCGCGAGCTCAAGGGCCGCGGCTCGGGAGGAAACCGGCTCGCGGCGAGGCGTGCGGTGGAGGACAACACGCCCGAGATCCTTCGGCGCGTTTCGGACTTCGAGATCGTCTTTCTCCTTGCGGGACTCGGCGGCGGCACCGGCAGCGCGCTGTTGCCGTACCTCGCCCAAGAACTACGCAAGACCGGCGCGATGCCCGTCCCGGTCGCGTTCCTCCCGTTCCACCACGAGCTCGCGAGCCCCGGCCGGCGGGAGAACGTGGAGGAGAGCCTCGAGGAGCTCGAGGCGATGGGCGGGTTCCTCCTCGCCCTCTCCAACCAGAAGCTGCTGAGATTCCGCGGCTTGCCGTTCCCCCGCGTGCTCCACCTGCGCAACGCCTACGTCCACGGCCTCGTCTCGAGCTTGGTGGATATGGTCGAGTACCCTTCCCAGATGAACGTCGACATCGCCAGCATCAAGACCCATCTCGGAGCGGCCGGACTCTCGACCCTTGTCTGGGGCGAACGCCACTACTCCGAGCCGGAGCGCCTGGTCGAGCAAGCGATGCGCGAGACCTTGCTCGATTACGAGCTGACGGAACGGCCCTCGGCGCTGATCCACATGGACGGCGGCTCCAACATGACCCTCGACACGTTCGAGCGGCTGCTGGAGAGCTTCCGACGAAGGCTCGGCGATCCGAGGGACATCGTCGTGGGCAGCCGGACGCACGAAGAGCCTCGCGAGGTCGTCCGGCTGACCGCGGTGGTCGGGGGTCTCAAACCTCAATCCGTCCGGGATGCCCTCGGCCGGCCACCCTCGGCCTCGAACGCGCTGGCCGCACGATAACCCTACGTCGGGGGTTTCCCGGCCGCTTCCCTCAGATCGAGCTCGTTGTGGACGATGTCCACCACTTGGGAGGACCGGAGCGAGCGCGGTCCGACGGAGACCCGAACCGCTCCGCTCGTGGCGAGCGCGCCCCGTTCTCCGTCCGTCGGATCGTACGGGTCCGAGAGCACCGCCGAGAACTCCGCCGGGTTCCCCTTCCACTTCCGCAGCGGCTCGCCTCCTTCGACGAGCCAAACCACGTTCGGGAGCTGGAGGAAGCGGCGGAGCTCTTCGATCGGATCGGCCGCCGCGACGATCAGTCCCGGGGACGACTCGAACTCCGACGGGAACGCGATCGATCGGACGAGCGCATTCTTGACCAACGCGGCGGTGGATCGCTCGTCCGGATTGAGGTGGCGCAGGCGGGAGCCCACGAGCCGGATGCGCCGGGTCTCCGCGGGAAGGGCCGCCGGGAACACGATCGTCAGCTCCGTGTCCCGACGCAGATCGTTCGACAGGGTGAACGCCGTAGACACCACGCGAGCGATCTCGTCGGTCCGACCCCCTCCGCCGGCGAGGTCGTTGAGCGTGAACTCCCCGTGCACGGGAACGCGGTGGGTGAGGAGGAGGAATCGTCGCATCGTCGACCGGGAC
>JABEUK010000083.1 GCA_013044425.1 Thermoplasmata archaeon
ATTCCGCCCACCTACAAGAGAGTTTCCCCGGGGCCCGAAGGCCCCGGGTTCGGATGGTGGTTGCCATCCTGGGTGTTCCCGGCTCCGGCTGGGATGTTCAGCCCCCGTCGGGCGGTTCCTGCTTCATGGACCCGGCTCGCTCCTTGCGGAGTGGAGGCCGCAGTTTCTACAGGCGTGGATTCCCCGGTGCCCCCGGGTACGGTGGAACGGAACCCCTCGGCGTACTTGAGGCTCGCTAACCCCCCTGCTCTGTTGAACGAATAGACCCGGCCGTCCGGCCGGTACGTCACCGAGGCGCCTATGCCGTGCTCGGCGGGGTCCCCGTCACCTTCCCAGGCCCCTCTCCATACTCCCGCAACTCGTCATACGCCCAGATGCGTTGATACCCCTCCGCTACCAGCCCCGCTGGCGACCGGGAGACGACGTTCTCGCCGAACTTCCTCTTCACCGCCGAGAAGATCCCCTCCGTCCCCGGCCACCGTAACCCATACTGCTTCTGCGCCGCCCACTCCGTGTAGCCCAGCGCCTGATACTCCCGCACCGCCCGTCGGCGAGCTTTCACTCCGTGCGGGTTGCTCCGGATCTTCACTGTCGCCGTCTTCCGAATCTTGATCGCCGGCTCCGTCCCCGTCTCACGGAGCGCGACGAACATCCCGTTCGTGTCGTACGCCCCGTCTCCGTAGAACCTCCGCACCCGGTAGCCTCGCTGGGTCGCGGCCCGCACATGGGTCGCCGCCGTCTCGGACTCCGAATGTCCCTTCCCTTCGATGTGCACCTCCACCCCGATCACCTTCTTCCGCCGCACGTCCGCCGTGATCACCACCACGAGATGCTTCCGTTGCTTCGCCTCCGGGTCCCCGTACCGGAAGATCCGATACTCTCCCGCGTTGGAGGTCTTCAGGCCCGTGCCGTCTGAGGCGACCTCCAGCTCCGAATACTTCGGCATCCTCAGGGACGGGGTCAACCCATGGATCCGATGCCACAGGGTCGTATAGTCGGCGGAGGCGGGAATCAGTCGCAGCTCGGCCAACCGTCGCGTGATCCCCTCCAGGCCGCGATAATCGATCAACTGCTTCCAGATCACCAGCCAGCGGACGAACGACTCCGGGATGAGATACTGCCCGCCCCGCTTCCCCTGGTTCATCTTGGCCAGTTCCTGGTCCCAGGTACGGAACGGTCCGAGGTCGAGGTAGAACTCTCCTCGGACGACGAGGGATTCGTTGTAGGCGGGCCAATCACGGTGGTCGTGGTACGGCTTTCCCCAGCGGGCGGACATCAGCCGACTCGCCGCCGTCCCTATAGTTGTCCTTACCCTTGCAGTCGCATCATCACCGAGGTTCGTTCAACACAGCACCGCAGGGACGAAGGTTCAAATAATGTATCGATTTCGATACCCCGCGATGACCCGCCCGCTCGTTTCCGATTGGTCGCAGTTCCGGGTCGCGGTCCGCAACCAGATCGCGGGGTACGTGCAGACTTCCCGCTTCTGGATCGTCTTCGCGATCATCCTCGCCATCGGGGGCGGGCTCTCGATCGCGTTCGTGATCAAGGGCGGGGTGTTCGTGCACGGGGCGTTCGGCGCGACGGCGACCGCGTACATCGCCGGACTGCTCGGGTTCGTCAGCTTCTTAGCGATCGTCACGGGCGCGCTCTTCGGAGGGGACGCGATCTCGACCGATTTCGGTACGAAGAGCGGGTTCTTCACGCTCGCCCTGCCCGTCAAGCGCCGGGTCCTCCTCGGAGGCCGGTTCGCCGCCGCCCTCTTGGTGAGCCTGCTTCTGCTGTCGATCTTCTACGCGTTCGCACTCTTCGGAGGGATCTACTTCTACTCGGCCGGCACGATTCCCTGGTTCAATCTGGGGCTCTCCTACCTCCTCACCTTGCTGCTCCTCTTCGGGATCCTTGCCTTCGCCTTCTGTCTCAGTTCGGTGTCCAAGAGCCCGGTGATCGGACTCGTGGTCACCATCCTCGTCCTGCTGGTCGTCTTCACCATCATCGACGGCGTCCTCGTGCGGCTCGTCGCGTCGGAGTACCTCCTCTGGTCCATCCTCTTCGCGGCCGCGGCGATCCCGGCCGCGGTCGAGTACGGCCTCGCCACCGGCTCTCCCGCGGTGTGGCAATCGACCGTCATCATGGTGCTCTACACGGTGGGCTTCCTCGCCATCGCGCTCCTGCTGTACGACCGTCAGGAGGCCTAGGGAGGATCCATGCCGAGTCTGGAGGCCCGTCATCTGACGAAGCGGTACGGCACATTCTTCGCCCTGAGCGATGCTTCCTTCAAATTCGACGGGAACGGTGCCATCGGCTACCTTGGCCCCAACGGAGCCGGGAAGACGACGACGCTGAAGATGATGACCCAGCTCGCGCGCCCATCGAGCGGCGAGGCGTTCATCAACGGCATCGATGTGCAGGTCGACCCCAAGCGGGCGCTGTGGGAAGTCGGGTCCGTGATCGAGTCCCCGGAGCCGTACCCGTGGCAGACCTCGACCGCCGCGCTCGAGATGGTCGGCGATCTCCGCGGGATGAGCCGAGCGGAGACCCGGGCCCGGACCCGAGAGCTCACGACGGAGCTCGACCTCCCTCCGATGGACCGGAAGACGGGGAAGCTCTCGAAGGGTCAGCGGCAGCGGGTGGTGATCGCCTCCGCGCTCCTGAGCGATCCGTCGATCATCGTCCTGGACGAGCCGACGAGCGGGCTCGATCCCGCCGAGCGCATCGCGATCCGCAACATCCTCCTCCGCCTCAAGAAAGAGCGGCTGATCCTGATGAGCTCGCATCTTCTGAGCGAGGTCACCGAGATCTGCGACCGCGCCGTGTTCATCAATCAAGGCAAGATCCTCCTCAACGACACCGTCGCGGCGATCTCCTCGCGGTACGCGGAGACCGAGGTCGATGTGGAGTTCACCGGGCCGGTCCCCGTCGAGAAGTTCGTTGCGCTCTCCGGACTCGCCGACGGCGTGAACTTGATCGAGCCGGCGCGCTTCCGCATCACCTACGACGGACGCGACGAGACGCGGGTCGCCATCCTGCGCAAGTGCATCGAGCTCGGCCCCGTGCGCACCTTCGCCGGCGCGACCCTCACCCTCGAGGACGCGTACATGAAACTGATCGGCGCGGATTCCCGGTCCGAGAAGATCGCGTCGACGCAGCGCCGCTGAACGTCCGCTCGCGGGCTCGGCCCGTGACGATCGAGCTCGATCACTCGTCCAGGAGGGCGCGGCGCTCCTCGGGCTCCTGGTACTTGTGGATGACGTCGACGAACGTCGAGTGGGACCAGGTGAGGGGCGTGGCGGACTTCGGCTCACCCGTGAGCGCGTCGACCTGCTCCGGCAGCATCTGGGTCGGCGTGGCGTGCTCCGCGGCCCACTCGATGAGCTTCCGGCAGCGGTCCCGGTCGCCGAGCCGCAGGCGGGCCTCGGCGAGCCAGAGGGTGCAGATGATCCACGGGTTCTCCGAACCGTAGTAGGTGTCCCCCTCGTACCGCGCGATGCCGCCGAAGCGTTGCGACCAGAGCCGCGCCTCGACCGCATCGACCACGTCGCGGGCGCGCGGATCGCTCCAGGGAACGAGACCGAGCTTCAGGGCGAGCAGGATGGAGGAGTCGACGCGCTCGTCCCGCGGACCGAGCGAGCGCAGGAAGCGCTGCCGCTCGGTGTCCCAGAGGTGCTCGAGCGCCGCCTCCCGGATCTCCCGGCCCGCGTCCCTCCAGACGCTCGAATCCTTGCCGATCTCCTCCGCGATGCGGGCGGCCCGCTCGAGCGCGTGACCCACCGCCGCGGTCGAGTAGGTGTGGATCCCCCGGCGCTCCTCCCAGAGGTCGTAGCTCGCGGCCGGGAGGCCCGTCTCGGGATCGCGGAAGTGGGTCAGGAAGTTCGCAGCTCCCTTCACCATCGGCCACAATTCGAGGAGGATCTCCGGGTCCGCGCCCCGCTTGAAGTGGTGCCAGACCGCGGAGACGACCGTGGCCGTCTGGTCGATCTGAAGGAACGGCGGGGGGTGCCACGTGCTGCCGATCGCCCCGTCGGGGAAGTGCCGGTGGTAGAACGAGCCGTCGGGGTCCTGGCACTTCTGCGCGAACTTGAGGAAGCGCTGGGCGTTCTCGTAGAGCCCGGCCTCGTCCATCGCCTTGGAGACGTATCCGCCGTCCCTCCACCAGCAGAAGTTGTAGGTGTCCCCCCACGCAGCGAGGCTGCGGGTGTCCGGTGAGGCGATGATCGAGCCGTTCGTGCCGGCCGCGTGGCGCATGACGAGCACGCTCGCGCGGTAGACGTCCGCGACCTTGCCCATCAGCTCCACCGGGGCTTGGGGAAGCCGGCGGCGCGCCCAGGTCTCCCAGAACTGTTCGCTCTCCCGTTCGAACCGTGCCGGGCCGCCCTTGACCACGTATTGGCGGGTCTGGTGGACGGCCGCGAGGCTCTGGCCGACCGAGACGAACAATCGGATCGTCGTGCCCTCGGCCCCATCGGCCGGGATGTCCCACTGCATGACGCTGTCCGCCGCCCCGTGGGCCACGGCCCGGCCCTCGAGGCGGCCGTCCTCGGCGTCGATGTACGTCCCTTGGAGTCCCTTGAGGGTGTGCTCTCCGCAGACCGCGTGGGAGAACGGCGGATCGCTGAAGAACTCGAAGAAGTAGCCGCGCTTGAAGTGGACCAGGGAGTGGCGCTCGGGGTCGACGTAGGCCGTGTCTTGGTACATCGACTCGGCGATCTGGAGGGAGTGGTAGGCGAAGATCCTCAGCGGCCGGGCCGGATCGGCCCGGACCTTCATCGTCCGGATGAGAAGATCGTGGTTGGGGTGAACGTGGTCCCGAAGCGTGATGGAGACGCCGTGGCCGTTCCAGCTCGAGGCGGGGCTGTACGCAGCTCCGTACGGGAAGAGCTCCCCGCGCCAGCCGCTGGATTGCCCGAGCCAGGAGAACGTGCCGGCCCGTTCGTCGAAGAGGCCGAGGCGCGCCTGCCGCAGATGCTGGAATTGCCCGGGGTACGGATAGAACAGGCCGTTCCACTGGCCGTCCTCATTGACGGTGAGCAAGAGCCGGCCGTTGCCCGCGAGCTGTGTGATCACCGTGGCCCGATTCCCCCAGTTGGATGACGTCGACGGGGAATCCTCTCCCCTTCAAATGCGAACGACCCATACGGGAGTGGGGTCGTACGGGGCATGCCCGCCCTACTTCGGGGGCGCCGCGGGCGGCGCGCCCGGCCCACCGGGACCGCCCATGGGCGGGAACCCCGGAACGTTCATGGCCATCTCGAACGGCTTCTTCTCTCCCGAGACCCCGATCGAGAAGAACGTGGCGGCCGCCACGAATCCCGCGATGGAGATGAGCAGAGCGACGAGGACGAGAGCGAGGCCCGGGATCA
Organism: Thermoplasmata archaeon; assembly: GCA_013044425.1. Classification (GTDB taxonomy): domain Archaea; phylum Thermoplasmatota; class Thermoplasmata; order Lutacidiplasmatales; family UBA184; genus Lutacidiplasma. The sequence goes on from JABEUK010000083.1 coordinate 5,361, forward strand.
GAAGCACGAGGAAGGCGAGCATCAGGTCGATGACCCCGAGCGCGCTTCCCAAGCCCCGTTGCCAGCCGGGAAGCGGACCCGCGGCTCCGATGCCCGCGAGGAGGAAGATCCCCTGGAACAATAGCCCGATCCCGACGAAGACCCAGAGAACTACGAACGCGAAGTAGATGTCAACGAGTGCGACGAAGGCGAAGATCAGGACGAACACCCCCAGGACCACCCGCAGGGTGCGCATCCCGGCCAGTGCCGGGTCCCCACCCGCGGAGCCGGACATGATATCGAATATCCCCATCAGCAGCAGGGAGACGACCACGAAGACGTAGAGGACCCACGCAGCGAAGATCCCCTGCCAGAAGACCGAGACGAGCAGGGCGAGCGCGAAGACGAGCGCGAGGATCCCGAGCAGGATGTAGGCGACCCGCATCCCCTCGCCGAGGTGTTCGATCGGGCGGGGGGGCGCGCTTCCCGTGGACGGCTGAGCTGTCATGGATTTCCTCCTGAGATCTCCGAGCCCTCGGCTAGACCGCCGTGACCGTGAACTTCGACACCCGGATGCCCGCGGCCGCAACGGCCAGCAGGCGGATCCCTACCGCCAGCAAGGCGATCGAAATGATGAGCCAGACGAGGACGGGGCCGAACGCCGGATAGATCAGTGCTAGGATACCGAAGATGAGCACGATGATCCCGAACAGGATCGAGACCCCGCGGATCCAACCGGGGAGCTCGGGAACCATGCCGACGACGAGCAGGAAGATCCCTTCCAGGGTCAAGGCAAGCCCGACCACGATCCAAAGCAACGTGAGCGCCGTGTAACCGCCGACCGTGGTGTTGAACGCCACGGGGAGGATCGCGAGGATGGCGAGAATGATGACGAGGACTCCGATGGCGACGCGAACACTCCGGGAAGCGGAGCTCGCTCCTTCCGCCGCGCTGGCGCCCGAGACGAGGTTGCCGAGCCCAATGACGAACAGCGCGATGATGACCAGCCACTGCAGGAAGCCGATCGCAAAGTAGCCGCTACCACCGTTGAGCCCATAGTTCAACCCCGAATAGAGTAGCGAGATGGCGATGACCAGGCAGATCGCCCCGAAGACCCCGAAGATCGCTCGGGAGCCGCTATCCAGCGACTC
>JABEUK010000084.1 GCA_013044425.1 Thermoplasmata archaeon
CTGATCGAGGAGTAGGCGAGCATTCGCTTCATCTCCTTCTGCATCAGCGCGAGCACGTTGCCCACGGTCATCGTCACGACAGCGAGCACCCCGAGCACGATCTGGAAGATCGGCCCCGTGTTCAGCGCTCCGGCGTTGAACGGGTTGCTGGTGCCGGTGGTCGAGAAGAACAGCACGGGTCCCAAGAAGACCAGGAAGAACGCAAACAGGCCGATCTTCTTGGTGCCGCCCGCGAGGAACGCCGAGACGTCCGACGGAGCGCCGTCGTACACGTCGACGGCCCAGGCGTGGAAGGGAACGAGGGTGACCTTGAACGCGAGCCCGGCGATCAAGAGCCCGTATCCGAGGAGGATCAGGGTGGGGTATCCGACGGCGCCGCCGACACTGCGGATGTAGTACAGGTTCGTCGATCCATACGCTCCAAAGAGCAGCGAGGCTCCGAAGAAGCTGATCACGGTCGAGAGCGCGCCGATGACGTAGAACTTCATCGCGGCCTCGAGAGAACGGGGGTCGCGGCGCGTGTACCCGACCAGGAGGTACGTCGAGATCGCCGTCACCTCGATCGCGAGGAGGAGGAAGATCAGGTCGGAGGCGATGCCCACCAGCAGCATCCCGAGCGTGGCCATCCCCACGAGCGCGTAGAAGACCGCGGCACCCTTCTCGTAGCGCGGTCGGCTCATCGAGGCGAGGCTCACGAGGAGGGTCGCCGAGAGGAAGATCGCCTGGAAGACGAATCCGAGGCTCGTGAACGAGTACAAGGGGGTTCCCACGACCGCGAGGGGGACGTCGATCTGGCCCGCCGGCACCGTGGCGAGACCGGCGAACGGGAGGAACCCTAGATCCGCGATCACGAACAGGAGCGCAAGCAGCGTGGCCCCGACCGTGATCGACCCGAACACCTCGATCCGCTTGACGTCGAGGACGTCGAGGACGAGCACGAGGAGAACCCCCGTCAGGACGAGGATCTCCGGGAGGAACGGCAGCGCGAAGTCGGCGAAGGTCATCGGCCGCCCCCCTTCATCCGTGCCACCCGGTGATCGGCGACATCGTGATCACGTTGACCAGCAGGAACGGCAGCACCCCGAAGATGACGGCGAGCGCCGCGAGCATGCCCATCCCGAGCCCTTCGGCCGGCGGAACGTCGTGGGCGTCGCTCGGGATCCCTTTCGGCGGACCGAACAGTACCCGTTGCATCATCCAGATGTAGAACGCCGCGGTCACGACGAGCCCGATCAGTGGGATCAGCACGAGGTACGTGAGCCCGTCCCACGTAGCGAGGAGGGCTGCGAACTCCGCAGGGAAGCTGATCAGCGCCGGAAGGCCGAGCGAGGCTAAGCTCCCGATCATGATCAACGAGGCGAGGATCGGAGTGCGCGAGTTGATGCCCCCGACGCTGGGGATGTCCCGCGTTCCGTAGGTATGGTGGAACGTCCCCGCCCCCATGAACAGGAGCGCGCTCACGACGCCGTGCGCGAACATGAGCAGCACCGCGGCGGTGAGTCCGAGCGCGGAGTTCAGGGAGATCGCGAGGAGGACGATCCCCATGTGGTTGATGGAGGAGTACGCGATCATCCGTTTGAGATCGCGCTGGGAGAGCGAGAGCACGGCTCCCCAGACGATCGACAGGAACGCGACGAAGAAGAGGATCGGATCGACCTGGGTCAGCGTCGTAGGTAGGATGATCACCGCCCACCGGATCAGCCCGTAGCCCCCGAGCTTGAGCAAGAGCCCGGCAAGCAGGACCGAGCCCCCGGTGGGAGCCTCGACATGCGCGTCGGGCAGCCAGGTGTGGAACGGTACGATCGGGAACTTGACACCGAAGCCGAAGAACAGCGAGAGGAAGAGGACCACCGGGACGATCCCCGTGAGTCCCCGGGCCGCGGAGTAGATCGAAGAGAAGTCGAACGAGCTGGCGCCGGAGTAGAAGACGAGGGCCAGCAGACCGATGAGCATGACGATCGATGCGACGTGGGTGTAGACGAAGAACTTGAGCGCGGCGTACCGGCGGTTGGGTCCGCCCCAGTACCCGATGATGAAGAACATCGGGACGAGCACGGCCTCCCAGAACAGGAAGAACAGGAGGATGTCGAGCGAGACAAAGACCCCGAAGCTTCCGAGGCACGTCATCAGGACGAGGCCGAACCAGGCCGCGGGTCGCTTCGTCTCGTTCCAGGTGTACACGACCGTCGCGATCTGGAGGAATCCCGTCAGCAGGATCAGGATCAGCGAGATCCCGTCGATCCCAACCGTGAAGTTGATCTGCAGCCAGGACAGGCTGATCCACGGATAGGACTGGTACTCCCCGAACTGCGGGACCAGCGTGCTCGAGCGGCCCGGCCAGCCCGTGTAGCCGAGGAACATCAGGCCGATTTCGAGGAGGAAGACGACCGAAGTCGCGAGCGCCACCCAGCGGGCCCATCGGCCGCTCGCGAAGGTGAGCACCGTGCCGACCGCCAGCGTGCCGAGGGTGATCGGAATGATCGGGAGGGTGGAGAAATCCATCTAGCCACCTCCGAACACCGACGCGAGGTACGGCGCGACGAACAGCAGGAGTACGAACACCGCGATGATCCCGGCGACGACATACGCGGCGTAATCGGAGACGAGCCCGGTCTGGATCCGGCGCATCGAGTCGCTCATCGAGCGGAACGAGCGTTCGAACCCCTTCACCGCTCCGTCGATGACGAACCGGTCGAAGAAATCGGCCGCTCGGGCGACCGTGTACATACCGACCATCCCGACCCAATCGTAGGCCGCTTTGACGTGGTACCGGGCGAGGAGAAGGTTGCGGATCGAGTGGGCGGGCGAGCCCGCCGGAAGCTCGTAGACGCGGCCGTTGCCCCAGAGAACCCACGCGAGGACGATCCCGGCGCCGGCCAATGTCACCGAGATCGCCGAGAGGACGAGATCGGTCGGCCCGTACGACGGGGGCACGTTGGTAGCAAGGCCCGGGACCCCCGTGAACAGCGACCCGAAGCTCGGGACGAAGACGAAGAGGCCGGCGACGACGGCGAACCCGGCAAGCACCATCATCGGGACCAGCATGACCCAGGGGACCTCGTGCGCCTCGGGCAGGCTGGCATCGCGGGTGCGCTCGCCCGAGAAGGCGAGAAAGTAGACCCGGAAGATGTAGTAGGCCGTCAGGAAGACCGTTACGAAGGCCAGGATGAAGAACGGCCAGTACTCCGGGTGCGCCCCGAGCTGACTATAGACCGAGGCCAGGACATCGTCCTTGCTCCAGAACCCGGCAAACGGTGGGATCCCCGAGAGTGCGAGCGCGCCGATCAAGAACGCGATCGACGTGTAGCGCATCTTCTTCGCAAGACCGCCCATCCGGAAGAGGTCCTGCGTGACGATCGTGTGGATGATGGCGCCCGCGGCAAGGAACAAGAGCGCCTTGAAGAACGCGTGCGTGAACAGGTGATACAGGCCGACGAGGGCGAAGCCGGCGCCGACGGCGAGGACCATGTAGCCGAGTTGACTGATTGTCGAGTACGCGATCACCCGTTTGATGTCGGTGTTGACGACGGCCATCGTGGCCGCGTAGAAGGTGGTGAACCCTCCGACCGCCACGATCGCGAACAGGACGATCGAAGTGTACCCTCCGAGGAAGATGCTCCCCACGACCAGCAGATAGACGCCGGCGGCGACCATCGTCGCGGCGTGGATGAGCGCGGAGACCGTCGTGGGGCCTTCCATCGCGTCCGGGAGCCACACATCGAGCGGGAACTGGGCGCTCTTGCCGGCGGCTCCGCCCAGCAGCATGAGACCCGCGACGGTGAGCAGCGTGCTGTTCCCCGAGGCACCGATCGGGATGAACGACGTGCTCCCGTGGACGAAGAGGAACCCGTTCGCCGCCCAGCCGCCGTTCGGGCCGGTCATCGCGTAGACGGAGAAGTAGATGAAAATTCCAAGCAGGAACATCACGTCGCCGATCCGCGTGACCAGGAACGCTTCCTTGGCCGCGCTCGAGGCGCTCGGCTTGCGCCAGTAGAACCCGATCAGGAAGTACGAGCAAACCCCGACGAGCTCCCAGAACAGGAAGAACTCGAGCAAGTTGTCGGCGAGTACCACGCCGAGCATCGCCGTCAGGAAGAGCGAGAGGAGGGCGTAGTACCGAGGGAGTCCCTCGTCGTGGTGCATGTACCCTACGGAGTACAGCATCACGAGGAATCCGACGACCGTGACGACGATGAGCATCAACGCCGAGATCGGATCGACCAGCGTCCCCACGACGAAGGAGACCCCGTTGGCGAACGGCCCGGAGGCGCTGACGTGGAACCACGTGTAGCTGACGTCGGTGTACGAGTTCGGGCTCAGCATCTCGCCGACCGCGATGAGGACTCCGAGCACCATCGCCGCGCCCGAGAGGAGGACCGCGATCCAGCCTCCGTGCTCGAGCCGTCCGAGGCGTTGGCCCCAGATTCCGATGATCACGAAGGCGAGTGCCGGAAGGAGCGGCACGAGGAACGCCCAACCGAACAGGATCGACAGGTCCATCGAGGCTCCTCCTCAGCTCCTCAGCGTGGTTGAATCGGCGACGTTGATCGATCCCTTCGAACGGTTGAGCGCGAGCACGATTGCGAGTCCGACCGCGATCTCGGTCGCGGCGAATCCGATCAGAACGACCGCGATCGACTGGCCGGAGAGCCCGCTCGTCGATCCGGTGTTCGCGGGCGCCAGTGCGGCGAAGTAGACGAAATTCAGGATGGCGGCGTTCATCCCGATCTCCAGCGAGACCAGAAGCAGGATGAAGTTCCGACGCGTGAGGATCCCGAAGATCGCGATCGCGAAGAGCGCGAAGGATAGCGCGAGGAACCCGGTGATCGCGAGCGTCGTCATCTATTCGCGGCCCTCCCGCACGAGGTAGATCGCGCCGATCAGCGCGCTGAGCATCACGAGACCGAGCAGGAGGAGCCACGGCCCCCCGGGGCCGAAGAGGTTCTGGGAGAGGAGGGACGGGTCGTAGGAACGGACCGTGAGCTCGCCCTGGGGGAACTCGGGTAAGGCAATCAGCAAGAAGATGAACGCGACGACAGCAAGAGCCACGGGAACCGTCGTGATCCCGGTCGCGGCGTCCCGGGAGAAGATCCGCTTGCGAGTGACCATGATACCGAACAGAAGCAGGATCGTCACCGCGCCGGCGTACACGCCGAGCTGGAGGACCCCCAGGAACGGCGCGAGGAGGAGGAAGTACAGCGCGGCGAGGTCGACGAAGAACACCCCGATCCAGACGATCGTGTGGATCAGTTCGCGTACGAGCAGGGCTAGGGTGCCCGTGACAATCGCGATCAAGGCGAGGGCGAGGAACGCCAGTTCCTCGGGGCTCACGTGCGAGTCCCCCAGAACAGGCATTCCTTCGGACAGACGCTGATGCAGGTGCCGCAGCGCACGCAGTCGGAATCGTTAATGACCGGCTCCTTCCAGATCCGCTTCGCGACCTTCTCCCCAGGTTTCGCCTCGACCTTCGGGATATCGAGCATGGTGATGCAGTTGGTGGGGCAGTCCCGGGCGCACGCGTTGCATCCGATGCACAGCGGCGGTTCGAGCAGGATCGCGTCCTCGTTCGCCGGGCGCTCGACGCGCACCGGGTTCATCGGAAGCTTTCGGTCGAAGACCTCCTGGAGCTTCTGGGGGGAGAAGATCATCTCCGCGCGCTTGGTGACCGATAGCTCGTAGCGCGTGGTCATCGTGAGGCAGCCCTCGGGGCAAGCGTCCGAGCAGAAGCCGCAGTAGCTGCACTTCCCGTAGTCGATCTGGGGGCTCTTCTTCGCGTGCTTCGGGTCCCCGCCGGGGACCGTGACCATGTCGATGCACAGATCCGGGCAGCTGAACGCGCACAGGTTGCAGCTGATGCAGGTGGCGATGTTCAGCGCGTGCACGCCTCGGTAGTTGTCCCAGATGTGCCCGACCCCGATGGGCATGCCGGAGCCGACCCCGACGCGGTCGCGGAACTGCGGGTCCTCGAGGCGCTCGAACGGGTAGACGATCGTGCTCGGCCGGAGGAGGCTGCGACCGAACTGGCGGGCCGCCGTGAGCATCGGCCGTGCGACCCACAGGATCGACCGGCTCGGCTTCGCTTTCTCCTCGACCTGCGCACCCGCCATGGATCGTTACCTGCCTATCCCCCCAGGTTCGGGAGGCAACCGAAGACCGGGACGCACTTGGCGAGGACGAGTCCCGCCGCGAGCACGATCGAAACGAGGCTGAGCGGGATCATCCGGTTCCAACCCACCCGGAGGAGCTGGTCGGTGCGGACGCGCGGCAGCGAGGCTCGGATCCAAACGAATACGGTGAACACCGCATAGGCCTTGAGCATGAACCAGAAGATGCCCGCGAGCGGGAAGCTCGTCCAGGCGCTCGGCACCCAGCTCGGCATCGTCCAGCCGCCGAGGAAGAGCAGGACGATGAGGAAGCATCCGAGCAGGACTCGAACGTAGTCGGTGAGCATGAAGTACGCGAACATCATCCCGCCGTACTCGGTGTTCCAGCCTTCGACCAGCTCGGCCTCGGCCTCGGGGAGATCGAACGGGATCCGCTCCATCTCGGCGAGCATGCCGGCGACGAAGACCACCATCGCGAGGAAGAGCGGGCCCCAGTACCAGTAGTTCTGCTGCTCGGTGACGATCGTGTCGAGGCTGAAGGTGCCGGAAACGATGACGACCGCGACGATCGCGAGGAGGATCGGGACCTCGTAGGCAATCATCTGCGCGGCGGAGCGCATCCCGCCGATCAGCGAGTACTTGTTGTTGCTCGACCAGGCGCTGATGAAGATGAAGAGCGGTGCGAAGGAGAAGATCGTGATCGCGAGCAGCAGGCTCAGGGGGAGATTCCCGGAGTTCCATCCCGTGGAGATGGGGAGGATGGCGAAGATGACGAGGCTCGTGACGAGATACGCGGTCGGGCCGACGAAGAAGCCCATCGAGTCCGCGTCGCGGGGACGCACGGTGTCCTTGCGGAACAGTTTGAAGCCATCCGCGAAGTTCTGCAGGAGCCCGGCGTAGCCGACGTGCATGGCTCCGCGCCGGTCCATGAACCGGCCGAGGAGCTTGCGCTCCCACCAGATCAGCAAGATCGTGTTGAGCATGCTCGCGGCGAGCAGGATGACCCCGAAGATCAGGATCCCCAGCGCATCGATCGCGTTCCCGTTCGTCAGCCAACCCTGGAGCGGCGCCGGAAGGATCGATCCCACGCCGTGGAGCAGGATCGACGAGAGAGCGGTGGAGACCGAAAGCAGCGAAGCAGACATCGTTCGTGCGCCCTCCTACCGGTCGACTTCCCCGACGCAGACGTCCACGCTGCCCATGATGGGGGGGATGTCGGCGACTCGGTAGCCGACCAGGTACTGCCGGGCCGCGCTGACGTTGGCGAACACGGGCGAGCGGAACTTCACGCGATAGGGGTGCTCGGATCCTTCGTTCACCACGTAGGCGAGCGCCTCACCGTGCGGTTCCTCGATCGCGGAGAAGCCAAGTCCCTTCGGGTAGTTGCGCTTGAGCAGGTAGCCCTCTCGGCCGACGGGAGCGTACGGCGCGCCGAGCCAGCGGGGGAGCTCCTGCGCCAGCACTGGCCCCGGGTGGTGCTCGAGCCAGTCGAGCGACTGGCGGATGATTCGGACCGATTGGCGCATCTCCTCCATCCGTACGAGGTAGCGTGCCGTCACGTCCCCCGCCTCCGCGTGCGCGACATCGAACTCGAGCCGATCGTACGCCGAGTACGGGCGGTCCTTCCTCAAGTCGCGGCGGACGCCCGCGCTTCGGAGCATCGGTCCGGTGATCCCGTGATCGATGCAGGCCTGTGCGTTCATCACCCCGAGTCCGTCGCAGCGCTTGTGGAAGATGTCGGAGTTGAGGCAGAGCTGGTCGTACTCGACGAAGCGGTCGATGAGCCAGTCGCAGACCTTCCGCGCCTCACCGATGAACCCCGGGGGTAGATCGTTGCGAACGCCGCCGACCCGCATGTACTCGTAGGTCATCCGGGCGCCCGTGTAGCTCTGGAAGAGGTCGAGCACGAGATCTCGATCCCGCATTCCATAGAGGAAGGGCGTCATCAGCCCGATGTCCTGGACAAAGGCGGCGTACCACATCACGTGGGAGCCGATCCGTTGGAACTCGTCGCTCATCACGCGGATGTACTCGGCCCTCTCGGGCGGCTCGACGTGGAGCGCCTGCTCCGCCGCGAGAACGTACAGGTGCTCCCAGGACATTCCGGCGACGTAGCAGCAGCGGTCCATCAGCGTGATCACCTCGTTGTAGTGGCGATCCTCGCTGATCTTCTCGATCCCTCGGTGCAAGTATCCCATCTCGGGGTCCACGTCCAGGACCTGCTCCCCGTCGATCTTCACGCGGAGATTCCACAGGCCGTGCGTCATGGGGTGTTGGGGCCCCATGTTGATCCACATCTCAGACATGGCGCGTCTTCACCTCCAGCTCCTCCGGCTCGTGGAGCTTGAAGGCGCGGAGCAGCGGGTTGAACGCGTACCCATCCGGCGTCAGGAGGTGGCGCAGATCGGGGTGGTGATCGAACCGGATCCCGACGAGCTCCCAGGTCTCTCGTTCATGCCAGTTCGCTCCGGGCCACACCGCGCTCGCGGTTTCGATGTGGGGGTCGCTTCCGACCAGATCGGCCGACAAGAACAGGTAGGCGACGCGGCGATCGGACCAGAGCGTGTAGAGGACCTCGCGGTGGTCCACCCAGTCGATGCCGCCGACCATCGACAGATGGTCGAAGCCGAGGTCGTCGTGGACCGTGCGGAAGACCTCGAGCGCCGCCTCCGGGCGGAACTTCACTCGGCCGAGCGTCCGGGCGAACGGGATGAGCGAGAGCATCCGGTCGCCAAGGTGGCGAGCGAGTTCCCCGGACCACTCCTCCGCTGCCATACCTCCCCTACGATGCCCGAGGCGTCCCGAGCGGGACTACTCCTTTCGCTCCCGAATGAGCTGTTCGAGCTTCAAGATCCCATCGAGCATCGCCTCCGGGCGCGGCGGGCACCCGGCGATGTAGAGGTCCACGGGGACGAGCTTGTCGACGCCGGGAACGACGGAGTACGCCGTCCGGAAAGGGCCGCCGCCCGTCGCGCAGTTGCCCATCGCGATGACCCACTTCGGCTCGGGCATCTGCTCGTAGAGGGTGACGAGCTTGTGCGCCACCTTCCACGTCACGGTCCCGTTGACGATCATGAGATCGCACTGGCGCGGAGACGATCGCGGCACGACCCCGAAGCGCTCGGCATCCCAGCGGGCGCCGAACGCCGCCGCGAACTCGATCGCGCAGCAGGCGAGGCCCCAGTGGAGCGGGAAGAGCGAGTTCCGTCCGGCCCAGTTGAAGATGGGCCGGGTCAGCTTGTCCCGGCCCTGCTCGGCGATCATGGCGCCGAGGGCCTCCTTTGCGGCGGGGATGAACTGCTCGGCTCGGAGCGCTTCGATCTCGATGAACGGAACGGCGGGGGCCGCGTCGGCCATCGGAAGGGCCGGTATCGCGGTAGCCGGAGTCTGCGGGCGAGGGGCATTCTCGGGAGACGCGCTCATACGACCCACCGGCGCTCGCCGCTGAGCGCGTAGTAGATGCCAATGATGGCCAGGATCGCGAAGCCGAAGGCGACGAAGGCCGGATACCAGGAGGAGTTGACACCCCGGAAGGTCAGTGCCCACAACGCGAGAATGAACCCGATCACGTCGACCGCAACGAACACGATCGCGAAAGCGTAGTGCTGGGTGGGGAAGTCGATCTGCGCCTCACCCTCGGCCTCCTCGCCGCATTCGTACGTCGTGAGCTGAAGGTAGGAGCGCCGTCGCTTCGCCCCGAGCGTGCGGTTCGCGAAAATCGAGCCGATGCCGAACGCGGCCGCGATGCCAGCGAAGACGAGGAAAGTGTCCAGTCCTGCGTCCATCCGTTCTGCCCTCCTTCCGGTCGGCCTCTGTTCCGTTGGACCCCATTTCGTTATTTAAGGCCTGACCCGGGTTCCGGCGAACGGGCCGATTTCCTGCGGCGGAGCGGCCGGGGGCCGGACCCCGTTATCTTCCCGGCATCCTGATGGCGGTCGTATGCGTGAACCGGAGTTTCGGCCGCCGCTCGCGCTGGTCGGGAAGCATCTGGAGCTGGTCCCGCTCCGGACCGACCACGCCCCGGCGCTCTCGGAAGCCGGTCGAGATCCGAAGGTTTGGACGTACATCCGATCCGGCCCTGCGACGACGCTTCCCGCGATGGCCGCTCAGATCGGAGTGCTGCTCGAGCGCCAACGAGCGGGTACCGATCTCTGCTTCACGGTCCGGCGGCTGCCCGGCCGCGAGCCGGTCGGGATGACCCGGTTCCTACGAATCGATCGGGAAAGTCGTGGCGTAGAGATCGGTGGAACCTGGTACGATCCCACGTACTGGCGGACCCCGCTGAACACCGAGGCGAAGTACCTGCTCCTCTCCCATGCCTTCGACGTCGAGGACGTCCACCGGGTCCAACTCCAGACCGATGCGCGGAACGTACGCTCTCAGCGGGCCATCGAGCGGCTGGGAGCGGTCCGGGAGGGTCAGATGCGCGAGGACGTGCTCATGCCGGACGGCGCGTGGCGCTCTTCCGTACTGTACAGCATTCTCGAGTCCGAGTGGCCGGCCGCGCGCCGGAGCCTGGAAGAGAAACTGGCTCGCCCGTGGCCGACTCCCGCGTGAGGCACCGCGGTCCCGCGAAGGCTACTGCGACGGGAACTTCGGCGGGCGCTTCTCGCGGAACGCGCGGATCCCCTCGGCGAGCTCCGGCCCGCGGGCCGCCTCGACCGCGCCCCGACGCTCGAGCGCCATCTGCCCCTCGATGCGTTCGGTGAATGCCGAATGGAGAAGCCGCTTGGTCCATCCGTAGGCGAACGTCGGCCCGCGAGCGAGTTCGCCCGCCCGTTCGATTCGACGCTGCTCCAGGGACCCGGACGCGAGCACTTCGTGGACGAGGCCGAGCTCGAGCGCCCGCGCGGCCGGGATGCGTGCGTTCGAAAACAACATCTGTTGCGCGAGCCCGATCCCGAGGTAGTGGGGAAGAAAGTAGGTCAGTCCTCCGTCCGGGACCGCCCCGAGCTGGGAGAACGCCGGCACCAGGACGGCGGAGTCGCTCGCGATGCGCCAATCGGCCGCGAGCGCGAGGGATAGCCCACCGCCGGCCGCCACGCCCGGCAGGGACGCGAGCACCGGCTTCGGCATGCTGACGATCTCGCGGATCGCGTGCTCCATCTCGGCCGTGAGTTCGTGGAACAGCTTCGGGAGTGTTCCCGTGGCTCGTGCTTGCTCCATGACGGACACATCCCCCCCCGCACTGAACGAGTCACCGGCCCCGGTCAGCACCACGACCCGGGCGGCGGTGTCAAGGCTTGCGCGCTGGAGCGCTTCGCGCAGGGAAATCATCGACACGACATCAAGCGCGTTGCGCCGCTCGGGTCGGTTGATCGTGATCGTGAAGACGGCCCCGTCGCGCTCGGCTCGGATCGGCTCCATACTCGTCCCGTTCCCTTCGGAGCTTCGGTCCATATAGGCCCATCGGGGACGACGGGCCGGAAGTCCTACGGCCGCTCGGTCGACGTCGGGGCAGCTTTCTTTGGAGGGGTCGGGGGCGGTGCCGGTGCGATGTCGTCAGCGCCCGGCAGATCCGGCGTCGGGGTCTTCGCGCTGTGGCCGAAGGGGGCCACCATCCGGGTCGACTCGGCAGACTCCGCCTTGATCTCGTCCTCGATCGATTGGATCTCGGTCAGGAGCTCTTCCTGACGCGGGATCGGCCCGAGGATACTGTCCATCGTTCCGATGTGCTTCTCGAGGTCCTCCATCGAGTTGAGCGGGCGGTCGGGGGTTTGCCGTCCGGCGCCGAGGTACTCCGAGGCGCCCTCCATCAGGCGCGTGAACTCGAAGGGGAAGAGGATCTTGGTGGCCTGACCATCGCCCACCCGCTGTACGGTGTCCAGCGAGAGCACCGTGAGAGCCTTCGCATCGAGCGCGGTCGCACCGAGAGCGAGGATGCGCAAGCGTTGGGCCTCTCCCTGCGCCTGAAGGATCGTAGCCACCCGCTGGCCCTCGGCCTCGAGGATGGCGGACTGCCGTACGCCTTCCGCTTGCAGGATGCGGGAGCGTTTCTGACCCTCGGAGACCAGGATCGCCGAGCGCTTCTCTCCGTCCGCGCGCAGAACGGCCGCGCGTCGCTGGCGTTCGGCGGAGGTCTGTTCCTCCATCGCCGTCTTGACCGGGCCGACCGGGTCAACTTCCTTGATCTCGACCGCCTCGACCCGAACGCCCCACCGGTCCGTCGCCTCATCGAGGATGTCGCGAAGCCGGGTGTTGATCCGCTCGCGGTTGTACAGGATTTCATCGAGTTCCATGTCGCCGATCACGGACCGGAGCGTGGTCTGCGCGAGCGCGACGGTAGCGAGGTGGTAGTTCTGTACCTGGAAGATCGCCTTCGGCGAGTCGACGACCTTGATGTAGATGATCGCGTCGACGTTCGTGGGCGAGTTGTCCTTCGTGATCACTTCCTGACGGGGGACCTCGAGGACCTGCGTTCGCAGGTCGATCTTGAGCACGGTGGCGAGCGGGCTCACGATGTTGAACCCGGGATTGATAATGCGCTTGTAGGATCCGAGCAGCGTGACGATCCCCTGCTGGTACGGTTGGATCGTGTAGATCATCCGGGCCAGAAGGACGAGCAGTACGAACAGCGCGATGACGACCCCGACGACCAGTCCCGTGTAATCCATCGAAATCAATCCCCCACGCGCCGCCGGCCCAGCGAACGGGCGAAGCTAACGGTTTCGATACCGGTCATGGGGGGCCCCCCGACGGGTCCGAGCTCGCCGCAATGGCTTCCACCGACACCGACACGCCCGAGCCTCCGACCACCCGGACGTGGGTCCCCGGAGCGATCGCCACATCGGCGCGGGCGGACCAGACCTCCGAACCGATGCGGACCTTACCGCGGAGAGTGTCCGGGAGCACCGGGGCGATGATCACGCCTTCCTGACCGACCAGCGTTCCGACCGTGGTCGACATGGGAGCATGAACGGGCGCCACCCACCGGTAGTAGGGTATCTCAAGCAGGGCCCCCGCGACGGCGGCCACGATGATCAGGATGATGCCGTAGTCGCTGTCGAGAAGGGCGTTCGGAAGGAAGATCCACAGGAACCCCGCCATCAAGAGGACCGATGCCGGGATCAGCAGCAGCGCTCCGGGGTGGATCAGCTCTGCCGCGAGCAGGATGATCCCCGCGACCAGGACAATGATCCCTATCGTGTCGTTCACCACGGATGCGGCTCCGCAACATCGAACCGTCGACTGCCCATAAGGATTGACCGGAGGTCCCGAGCCCCGGCGCGCCCCGAGCCGCTAGCGGATGTAGGTCTGGGTGCTCGCGAGATCGAACCGGGGAACGATGCGGATCCGGCTCCCGTCCCCTCCGGCGGCGTACGAAAGGAAGGGGTACATTTGCCAGAGGTCCCCTTCCGCCATGCGGGTGGCCGAGTGATCCGGTCCGAAGGCGGTACGCGTCACCCGCGCCGTCACCTGCCGGACCGAGCGCTCGTCGATGTAGCCGATCGAGTGCAGGTACTCGTGGGCAAGAATCACGTAGACGAAGGAGTTGAACTCCCGGGTCGAGGTCGCGTGCTCCCGCATCACCTGAACGAGCCCTTCGTTCATCACGATCACGTTCCCGGCGACCTGCCAGTATGCGCCGACCGCGGGCGGGAGGTTCGATAGCGCGAGGCCGAGGCCCGGGCGCTCCTGCCCGAGCACGTAGTGGACCGCTCCCCGTACGACCCGGAAGACGGCGTCGAAGTTCGCGGGGCGGTCGAGTGTGGCGGCGAGGGTGAACGGCCGGGGCTCGTGCGGGAATGCCGGCGGTTCGGGGCCCACGCCCGGGGACCTCACCCGGGGTGCGCCCGGGGCGAGTGGCAGGATCGACATCTCTCGAACAACGTCGCCCATCCCTGATATAGCGGTGCTTACGGCGGAACCACCTACTGGGGTGGGCGAGCGGTTCGCCGGAGGCATCCTCCAGGAACTCCCGACAACCTATCAGGCCCCGCGCGGTGGCGCCCGCGCACCATGAGCAACCCTCAGGAGATGGCCTTCCCTCGCCGCAAGGAGCGTTTCGAAGTCCGGCGCAAGGAGTCGCAGGACCGCAAGGTCCTGGACGAGTTCTTCGACCACGCCACGCTCCTGGCGGTCTCCCGGCTCATGCACCGCGGAGCGTTCGACACCGTGGACTACCCGATCTCCACGGGCAAGGAGGGCGGCGTTTTCCGGGCGACGAAGGGTAGTGAGTACCGCGCCGTGAAGGTCTACCGCATCGGCAACACGACGTTCCGGCACCTGCCTCCCTACACCCTCGAACAGCTCGGGCGGGAGACCAGCGTCGGGAACTTTGCGGGATTGATCAGCGCCTGGACCCGTCGCGAGCATACGATCCTCGGCCAGCTCACCGCCGCGGGGGTGCGCGTGCCCAAGCCGCACGTCCACTTCCGTAACGTGCTCGTGATGGAGTTCATCGGGATCGATGGAGGCGCGGCCCCGCGACTGCGGGACGCCACGATCGACGATGCGGCGGCCCTGTACGAGGACCTGGTGGCTCAGCTCAGCCTGATGATCCGGCCCGGGCGGCTGGTGCACGGCGACCTCTCGCCGTGGAACGTCCTCTACTGGGAGGGCAAGTGCGTCCTCATCGATGTGGCCCAGGGCATCCCGGCGGACCATCCCGAGGCGCGCCGTCTCCTCGACCGCGACATCGCCAACTTCGTGAGGTTCTTCAAGGGGCTCGATTTCAGGGTCACGAAGGAGGAGTTCCTCCGCGCGATCGGGGCCGACCACGTGGGGAAGCGCTCGTAACATGCCGACGCTCTACGCCCGCATTCCCGACGACCGGATCGGGGTCCTGATCGGGCCCGGGGGTCAGACCAAGCGGGAGATCGCCCGTCGGACCGGGGCGAGCATCACGGTCGAGGACGAGGGGCAGGTCCGGATCACCTCCCCCGACACCGAGCCCGAGCACGCGATGATGGGGCGGGACGTGGTGCTGGCGATCGGACGGGGATTCTCGCCTCCGCGCGCGCTCCGCCTCACCAAAGAAGGGACGGTCCTCACCATCCTGGACATCAAGTTCGAGACCGGGAAGCGCGCGAAGGGAGCGCTGCGTCGCATCCGATCGCGCTTGATCGGCACGGACGGTCGCGCGCGGGCCCGGATCGAGGAGCTCTCGGGATGC
>JABEUK010000085.1 GCA_013044425.1 Thermoplasmata archaeon
ATGCCGGAGCCATCGCACTGCGGCTCGAGCGCAGCGGCGAGGAGTACGTTCTCCACGGAACGAAGAGCGAGGCGGCGTTCGCGCAGGACGCCGATGCCGCGATCGTCTACGGAAGGGCGGGCGACGGCGCGGGTCTCACCGCGCTGGTGGTCCCCCAGGACCTCCCGGGAGTCCGTCGGACCGTGATCCCCGATCTGGGAGAACGCTGGATGCGTCGGGGCACGGTCACCTACGAGGGAACCCGAGTGCCCATGTCGATGCGGATCGGGGAGGAAGGCCAAGCGTTCGGGTACGTCCGCCGGGAGCTCACCCGCGAACGGGCGCTCCTCGCCGCGATCTACCTCGGCGTCGCGCGCGCCTCCTGGGAGGAGACGGCGCGCTACGCGGACGAGCGGAGCGCCTTCGGCGGCCCGCTCGCTCGCAACGAGGCGGTCTCCTTCCCTCTGGTCGAGGACTGGGCTCGAGGCGAGGCGGCCTATCTCTACGCGCTGCGAACGCTGGAGCGCTTGGAAGCCGGTGAACGGGTGGAGGCCGAGGCCGCGCTCGCCAAGTGGATGAGCACCGAGGTCGCGCTGCGTACGATCGACCACGCGATCCAGTTCCACGGAGGGAGGGGATACTCCGAAACCCTCCCCCATGGACAGCGCTGGCGCGACGTCCGCAGCGGACCGATCGCCCACGGACCATCGGAGATACTCCACCTGGTCGCGGCGCGGCGGATCTGGAAGACCCCGCGCGAAGGGGTCTGAACCCGCTGACCCCTTCGGCATCCCTTAAGCGGGGTGCTGGCTAGTACGTCTCCTGATGCACCGGTCCGTCGCGCGGCGCTCCAGGCAGGCGCGCACGCTTCGCCACCAGATCGGACCCGCGCTCGCGATCGCCGTGCTCCTCGCGAGCCCGCTCGCCGCCGGGCTCGTCGGGGAACGCGGGTTCTCGGCGATCGCGGGCGGTGCGAGTGGGGCCGTACCACGGCCCTCGGCCCTGGTCAACGAGACGTACGTCCCGACGAGCTACTCCGAGGTGGGCTACGGGCTTGCGGGCGCGGTGGCAACGACTCGCGCGCTCCCCGCCGAGTTGCCGATCGTGGTCACTCTCGGATTCTCCAACACGAGCGAGCTCAGCCGCCTGCTCCACGCTCTGAGCGATCCGTCCTCTCCGGAGTACCACCACTACCTCACGGCGGGCCAGTTCGATGCGGCGTTCGCCCCGTCGTCGAGCACCTACGCGGCCGCCGTAGCGTACTTCGAGGCGCTCGGAGCCCGCGCGATGCACACCTTCACCGACCGGGTCACGATCTCCTTCGAGGCATCCCCATCCTCCGTGGACCGGATGTTCCACACGACGGTCCAGGAGTGGGCCCTCGCTGGACGGGCCTACTACGCCCCGGCGACCCCGGTCGAGCTTCCCGTGGAGCTCGCGTCGGCCGTCTCGGCGGTTGTGGGTCTCAGCTCCTTTGCGAGGGCATCCACTTCCTCCGGCTCCGGAGCGGTCCCGATGACCCCTTCCCTCCCCGCGGTCCCGGCCATCCACGCGGCCAACCCCTCCGGCTACCTTCCCCCGGCGGTGATCCAGGGCCTGCAGTACCAGTACGGCCCCGACCTCCAGGTCGCGTACGACGAGCAGTCCCTCTTCCGCGAAGGGGGCTATCCGACCAATGCCGTGATCGCCACGATCCTCTGGCAAGGATACTACAACGGCACGACCCCCACCTCGACCCCGTACGGGGAGCTGAACCCGGGCCAGCCGGTGGGCGCGTTCGTGCCTTCGGACGTCCAAGCCTACTTCAACCAGACCTCGCCGCCGGGCCAGCCTCACGCGGTCGCCATTGGCGTCCCCGTCGGGGGAGCGATGCCGTCCGGGCCGCTCGCCTCCTACGACACGACCGGGGCCAGCACCGAGAACACGCTCGACATGGAAATGGCCGGCTCGCTCGCTCCCGGAGCCACCGTCTTCGATGTGTACGGAACCATGCCGACGTATCCCGAGCTCGATACGGCGTTCGCGTTCATCCTCAACCCGAACGCGAGCTACCCGGCCCTCGCGCGGGTCTCGGTGATCTCGAACTCGTGGGGCGATCTCGATGCCGTGCACACCGAGTGGACCCAGTACGTGGAGGAAGCCACCGCGCGCGGCATCACGGTCCTCGCTTCCACGGGGGATTCCGGCGACTACCCGAACAGTCCGTGGCAGGTCGGCAATCCTGCGAACGTGAACACGACCTTCCCGTCCTCCCTCGCGACGGACACCTACGGGGTACTGGCGGTCGGAGGTACGGCCATCACCATGAACGCGCTGACGCTCCAGATCAACTCGAGCGTGGTGTGGAACGTCCCCTCTGAGCAGATGGGAACGACGAGCGGGATCAGCCCCGTCTACGCCGAGCCGTCCTGGCAGGCGTCGAGCTCGGCGAACGGCCTGATCCGCGGCCTCGGCCGCGGGGTTCCGGACCTCGCGGCGATCGCGACGAGGGTGCTGTTGACGATCACCGATAACGGGTACCAGTACAACGCAACGAACGCTTCATCGATCGGCATGTCCTACGGTGAAGGGACCGGAACGAGCGTCGCCTGCCCGGTCGAAGCCGGAGTGATCGCGGAGATCGATCACGTGCTCGGCGCGCAGCACCAGGCCTGGCTTGGCTTCCTGCAGCCGACGCTCTATCGTCTCGCGGACGAGCAGTACGCGCCGCTCATCCAGACCCCGACGACCGGATACTTGAACGGAACGGACTACACCTCGCCGCTCCCCACGCTCCCCGTATCGGACACCGTCAACGGCTCGAACCACTACTATGCCGCGGGGCCGGGGTACGATCTCGTCACCGGGTGGGGATCCCTCGACGCGTACAACTACACGATGTACGTCCTCGCGACCGCATCCGCGGGCGTGAACGGGCGGCTCTCGGGAGTGGAGAACAACTTCACGCTCGACGCGCTCGCGGTCACCTCGCACGGGGCCCAGTCGTTCTTCAACGCCTCGATCCAGCAGAACCTGTTCATCGCGAACAGTCTCGGCGCGCCGGTCTACTGGATCCAGAACGTGATCTACATCAACTGGACGGCGAGCGGCTGGGCGATGAACGACTCCGGCTGGATCGCCTATCCGTTCTACGGCCTGTACTACTCGCTGCTGATCTACGAGTACAACTTCCCGCTCGTCGGCCAGCTGGTGAGGTTACCGGCCACCTTCGACCTTCGCACGGTGCTCGATCCCGGCGTCGGTTTCAACAACCAGAGCATCGAGTACTTCGTCGGCTCGCACCAGCTCTCCTTGCCGGTGCCGGGGGCCGCGTACATCATCGGAAGCCTCTGGTACAACTACTCCTGGCAGGGCACCGAGCATGAGAACGGACCGTTCCCAGGCAACCCGATCCCGGGCGGCCTGTCACCGCAGTTCGGTCTCGTCGGAGGGCCGTCGGGGGGCCTCGGGGAGTTCTCGGCCCCGACGGCCGGCTCGATGGTGGCCAAGGTCCTGCCGTACGGCAGCTCGACGTTCGAGACGGCGAGCACCCGCACGTTCTACGAATCGATCGACCAGACCGGGGAGGACGCGCAAGGTCTCGCATGGACGAACGGACCCTCGGGCCAATGGACCCTGGGGACCTCGGCGGGCAGCACGGTCCAAGGGGTTCTGTCGTACGAACCGACCGGTCAGTATCTCGCGAACTTCACCGCGGGTGGATTGCCCGCGGGTACGTTGTGGTTCGTGAACATCAGCCACGGTGCGAGCTACTCCTCCACCACGCCGACCATCAGCGTCCCGCTACCGTCGGGCACGTTCGAGTACAACATCTCCTCGAGCGACCCGCACTGGGAACCGTTGCAGGCGAACGGCACCGTTACCATCGACGGAGCCCCCCGGGTCATCGACGTGGCCTTCGGGGCCCTGCCCAGTTCGATCGTGTTCTTCGAGACCGGCTTACCCGCGGCGACCCGCTGGACCGTCCTCCTCGGGAGCGGACAGAACGGCACCTCGAGCCAGCCCGAGATCGCGTTTTACCTCCTCAACGGGACGTACTCGTTCCGCGTGCACGCCGCGCTCGGCGAGTGGGCCGCCCATCCCCGCCTAGGCTCCGTCACCGTGGCCGGTGATACCGTCGCGATCAACATCACCTTCTCCCTCGAGGAGTACTCCGTATCGTTCCAAGCCACCGGACTCGCGGCCGGCACCGGCTGGTTCGTGAACATCACGGGGGGAGCGAACTACACGTCCAGCTCGTCGACCATCACCTTCCTCGCAACGAACGGAACGTACCTGTTCAGCGCCGGGACGAATGCCACCTACGACGTCGTTCCGCCATCGGGCTCGCTGACGGTCGCGGGATCGAACGTCAGCCAGACGATCCAGTTCTCGCTCCCGAACCCGGGAACGACGTCCTATCCCGGGTGGATCGTAGATCTCCTAGCGCTCGTCGGGGCCGTGATCGCCGTCGCGATCCTCAGCGTGATCCTGCTCACGCGCCGGCGCCCGCGGCCCCCGAGCTGAGGCGACCGGCGGATCCGAGGCGGATCGCATTCTGGACCCTTCTCGGGAGCTGGCAGAGGTCCCAAATACCACCCCGTGCTCGGCCGGGACGGAGCTATCGATGCCACCGAAGACCCATCTACGCGAATTCGGGTTGGTCGGCTTTGACCATATCGATATCCGGGTCAAGAACCGGGAGAAGGCCCGACGCTTTTTCGTCGAGCAGATGGGCATGGACCTCCTCGGTGACGAGGACGGCCATACCTACCTCGTGTTCGGGGACCAGGTCCTCGGTCTGCACGACGCCAAGGACCACGAGAGCGTCGGGGGGGTCGACCACCTCGCGCTGCGCGTGAGCGAGTGGACGGGACTCAAGAACCGGGTGCAGCGATCCCGGGTCGTGATCACCGGCGAGAAGGAGCGCGAGGACTCTCGCTCGCTGTACCTGCGCGGACCGGACGGCATTCGCATCGAGCTCGTCTGGAGGCCGGACCCCTCGGTCCACCTCGGCCACTGCGCCGGGGTTCCCAAATCGTAGGTCGTCCCGTTAGGGACGCGGGGCCGGCAGCGCGACGCGCTTCTCGACGAAGTAGTGGACGCTCGAGGTGCCGGGCGTGAACCGGAAGCTGTGGGGCACGTG
>JABEUK010000086.1 GCA_013044425.1 Thermoplasmata archaeon
GTTCGGGCCGGCGGGAGCCCGAAGAGGTATCGCTCGAGGCGCTGCCTGAACCATCGCACCGCGGGGCGCTCGTAGCTCGGCGGGCCGGTCTCACGGAAGGCCCGACGGCTCACGGGCTCGGTCGGAAGGAACACCTCCCACCGCCCCAGCGCGGCGGAGAGTCCCGCCCGGAGCGCGGGATGCGCCGTCGCACGTCGTTCGACGAGCTCCCAAAGCGTTCCGTCCCGGATCGCCTGGCGGACCACGCCCATCTCGGCGGCGGAGGTGAGCAGGTTATGCTCGGCGATCCGCCGTTCCCGCTCCGCGGACTGCAGCTTCGCGACCTCGGGCAGCGGGATCTCCTCGCACAGCGCGCAACGGCAGGTCCGCTCGCGCAGATCGTCGATTGCGACACTGCCTTCGGGAAACAGCAACCGGCCCCGGCGGGCGAACTTGTGATACGCCGACGAATCGAACAGGTCCACCCCGAACAGCGCGGCGAAGGCGAACGTCATGGGGTGGCCGGTCCCGAAGAGATGAACGATCCGGCCGGGGGAGAGGTGCGGACGCGTCGAGACGAGCGCACGCGCGAGGTCCGCGAAGCGGTACTGCTCGAAGAGCGGGACGACGCCGCCGATCGCTAGCACATCCCCGAGCGCGCTCGCTTCGCGCGCGGAGCGCGCCCGCAGGTCATCGAACGCTCCCCCTTGCACCGGCACGGCGAGCAACCCCGCTCGTGCGCGTCGGGCGGCGCGCGCCCGCTCGATCGTCGTTTCGACCCCCGCTTCCGCTTCCGCGTGTTCGACGCCCGGTTCGACGAAGACATCGAGCACCGTCGCGATGTCGGTGCCGATGGCGTTCTGGAATTCGAGAATCTCCTCGGGGCCCACCTCGACGTGCCCGTAGGCATGCTGCTGGAAGGCGCCGGAGTCGGTCATCACGGGTCCGTCAAAGTCGAGCAGACCGTGGATCCCGCCGCGTTCGGCCGCCTCCCGCAGCGCGGGGGTCCGCCAGGTGATGTACGAAGAGGTGATCACCGCTCCCAGACCGAAGCGCCGGCGGATCTCCGATGTGGATACCGGTTGCCGGGTGGGGTCCGGATGGACGACGGGCAGGAGTGCGGGTGTTTCGACGCGACCGTGGGGGGTGTCGAACCGACCGATGCGCGCGAGCCCGTCCCGGTCCAGCAGCTCGAACTCCGCCATCGGTGCGTGCGACGCGGGGGGCCGATTAACTTTGGCGGCGGGGAGAAGCCGGCGTCCAGCTCTCCCGGATCCGCGTCAGGAGTCCCACGAGCATGGGGAAGGTCAGCTTTCCGGTGTTGGTGTTCTGCGGACTCGGATGGTACGACGCCCATACCAACGGCCGGCCGGGTCCGATCGTCGCGACCGCCCCGTGCGCGAACGGCGTCCGGATCGGGTCGGTGCCATACACCTCGGGCACCGCCGCCCGGATCGCGTCCCACGCGATCGAGCCGAGCCCGAGGATGGCTCGGGCATTGGTCAGGAGACGGAGCTCACGGTCGAGATACGGACGGCACCGAGAACTCTCCTCCGGAGACGGGCGATTGCCCGGCGGGGCGCACCGAACCGCGGCCGTGAGATAGAGATCGGTGTAGCGGAGGCCATCCGCGCGCCGGACCGAGGTCGGTTGGTTTGCGAACCCCGCGGCATGGAACGCACGAACGAGGAAGGCGGCCGAGCGGTCGCCCGTGAACATGCGCCCCGTCCGGTTCGAGCCGTGCGCTGCCGGGGCAAGCCCGACCGCGACCAGCCGGGCGTTCGGATCGCCGAAGCCCGGGACGGGTTTCCCCCAGTACTCCACTTCTCGGTACTCACGCTTGCGGACGGTGGCCACCTCCTCGCGGTAGCGCACGAGCCTCGGGCAGCGGCGGCAGGCGACGACCTCGGTCCGGAGCGCGGCCAAGGAGTCCGCCATGCGGGCCGAACTGATTCCGGGCATATCCGTTCGCCGGAGAACCCGAGGGAGACTCACCGGGAGTGACGCAGTCCTATACTTACTCCCCGCATCCGGCCCTCATGGCCGGCCAACACGTGCCCAAAGGTTCCCGCATCCGTCTCGGGACCATCGAGGGCGATCTGGACGTCGAGAAGAACGTGCACATCGACGTCGACGGCCTCCTGAAGGTCTTGGGACGCGCGAGCTTCGCCGGCGACGCCGAGATCGCAGGGAACTTCGAGTGCGCGTCGCTCCGAGCCGACCATGCGGACCTCCTCATCCACGGCAATCTCGAGATAGCAGAGGACGTGGACGGGGAACGGTCCTCGATCCGGGTCGATGGTACGTTCCGGGCGCGCGACGTCGATATCGACAAGCAGCTGGTCGTACGCGGCCCGGCCACGGCCGAGCGGTTCGAGATCGGAGGATTGCTCGACTGCGGCGACACGCTCACGGCGCGCCGGATATCGGTGGGGGGGCGGGTGGTGGTCCGAGGAGCCCTCAAGGCGGAGAAGCTCGACGTCGGGGGAATGGCCGAACTCGCAACGGTCGAACTCGACGAGCTCGCCATCGGCGGGCGGATCTCGCTGGAGGGCGGAGAGATCCGCCGCTCGATCGCCGTAGGCGGTACGATCGATGCGACCGGCCCCCTCTCCTTCGGCTCCCTGGAGGTCGGCGGGAAGGCGCGCCTCGGCGCTGCCTCCAAGGGCGGGAACATCGACATCGGAGGCGTGTTCCGAACCGACGGGGATCTTCAGTTCGGACGACTCGATATCGGTGGGATCGGCTCGATCCACGGCAACGGCACCGGCCAGTCGGTGGAGGTAGGAGGCAAGCTCGACGTCGGCCGATCGCTCGAGGTCGAGGACTCCGTCGAGATCGGCGGGATGCTCGAGGTCGGCGAACGCCTCGCCGCCGCGCGCCTCGAGGTCGGGGGAGCGGTGCGCGCGTTGCGCGGTATCATCTCCGGCGAGGTGGAGGTCGGGGGTTCCGTCGGCACGACCGAGGGCCTCAAGGGTCGCCGGATCCGGGTGGGCCGCAAGACCAGGGCCCGTGGAGCGCTCGTGGGGGACCGGGTGATGCTCGAGGCGGATGCCGAAGCGGAGGAGATCTACGCCGGCAGCGTGGAGCTCGGTCGGGACGCCCACGCGACCCGGATCTTCGCCGAGGAGGTCGTGCTCGGGCGGGGCGCCACCGCCGAGGAGGTCCAGTACACGCGATCGTTCGGGGAGCAGACCCCCGGGTCGGTCCGGGGGTCGTTGAAGAAGGTGGACCGTCTCCCCACCTTCCCTCTCTGAAGTGGGAGCGTCGAACCGTGTGGGACCGACCGCGGGAGAGTTCGGGGACCGCGCGTCGCCGCGAGCAGACCGACCTCTACGCTACGATTCTAGAGGTCGTCAAGCGGCACCACGGTCGGGCCCGGGTCACCCGGATCTCCTACGGCGCCGGCATGCCCGTCGACCGCCTACGTCGATCGATCGAGCGGCTCATCGTGCTCGGCCTGCTTTCGTCGGACGAATCCGATGGGCACACCGTCTACCAGGTCACCGCTCGAGGGCAAGAGTTCCTGAACACGTACTGGAGGATGAGGGCGTACACCGAGGCGTTCTCGGGCACCCCCGGGGCGGCCCACGGGCGCTGAGCCGTGTTCCCGGGGGATGGACGCGAGCGGCGAGGGCCCCTCGGGAGCGATCGAGCGCCAGCGGAGCGTCTGGCGCGGGGAGGCCCGCCCCCCGAGCGTCCCGGCCGGAGAGACGTTGGAGCCGCTCGCGGACGCGAAGCGTGTCGGAGGACCCACGAGGAGGGTCCGATCGAGGTGCGGAGTAGCGGGCCGTTTGTGCCGCGTTCGCGCTCGGCGGTCATCGGCGACTGCGCGAAGGGGGCGGCGACCGCGTGCCGCTCCCCATTCCCAGGGATGGACCGGCGGACATCGAGGAAGGAACCCGACCGAGGAGGACACGCCTAGCGCATGGAGAGCGCTCACGGCCGGGGAGCGCTCCGGCCGAGCGGGGCTCAGGTATAGCGCGGGACCTTGCGATCGACCTGAGCGGACCAGGCGTCGATGCCCCCGGAGAGATTCGTGACGCGCGCGTACCCCTCCCCCTCGAGGAAACCGACGACCATCTCGGAGCGCGAACCGTGGTGGCAGTAGACGATCACTTCTCGGTCCCGCGGGATCTCAGCGAGCCGTTCGGGGACCTCGTACATCGGGATGTGGATCGAAGGCTGGATCACCGCGGCGGCTCGCTCCTCGTTCTCACGAACGTCCAAGAGCAGCAGGCTCTCGGGCTCTTCCGAGAGCCGGCGGGCCACCTCTTCCGGGGTCGTCCGTCCCACCATCCGGCGTCCATCTAGGGGTGCGGGCATATTCCTTTCTCCCCCCA
>JABEUK010000087.1 GCA_013044425.1 Thermoplasmata archaeon
GGTCGAGGAAGAGCGCCCGCACAAGAGGCTTGCGCGGGGAGAGTGCTCACATGAGGAACCCTACCGATTCCGTGGGGATCGTGGGTACCGCCGCGACCAGGTCGGCGTTACTGAGCAGCTGTTCGGCGTACTGGGAGATCACGCCCGCCTGCTGGAGAACTTTGCGCGTCCGTCCGAGGTCGGTCGCCGAGAGCGCGACCAGTGCCCGGCCGTTGTCGCGCGCGAGGAGGATCGCGACGTTCTGGATGTTGATCTTCTCCTGCGCGAGGGTCTCCAAGACCTTGAGAAACACTCCCGCCCGGTCCTCGAGGCGGATCACGAGCATCTCGCGGAGCTCGACCTCGTACTCGGCCTCCGAGAGAAGCCGATGGGCTCGTTCGGGGTCGTTGACGATGAGGCGGACCCGCCCGCGGCTCGGAGTGGAGTCCACGCTGATCGCCGCGAGATTAATGCGCTCCTTCGCGAGGACGCGGGCGACTCC
Source organism: Thermoplasmata archaeon (assembly GCA_013044425.1). GTDB lineage: Archaea > Thermoplasmatota > Thermoplasmata > Lutacidiplasmatales > UBA184 > Lutacidiplasma. The sequence goes on from JABEUK010000087.1 coordinate 482, forward strand.
CGCGAGGGCACCGGGCCGGTTCGGTAGCGTGAGCGAGATCTCCTGAACCGTCATCCGATACGGTTCCGATAGGCCCGCAGGCAAGAAAAATCTAGCGCTGGGGTCCGAATCGCGCTTCCACTCCCGCCTTACGTATTTATAACCGGCATCGGGTCGATTGACCTGCTAGGACGGAGGGTCCGAGCCGGGCCACCCCCATGGGGGGCAGCAACCTCGCACGCGAGAGACGTCGGTATCGCCGGTTTCGTCACCTGCGCCGGTCCCGGCGCGGCGTGGCGACGGTGATCGGGGCGTTGCTCGTGGTCGTGATCTTCTTCACGATCTTTGGAGTGTTCCTGACCCAGACGATCCCCATCTGGATGGGCCAGAACGAGACCTCCTGGACCAACAGCGGCGAAATGTCGATGGCCGCGTTCAAGACCGATGTCGATCTCCAGTACTCCCTCGGGGCCTCCCCCGTCTATTCCGTCCCGTTCTCGCTGAGCAGTTCGGGGGTCCCTGTCCTGGCAAGTCCGACCCAGGGATCGCTCCTCTTCACGGGAGGCGGAAGCACCGCCTATGCGAATCTGACGATCTCGGCCGGCCCGGGCACGATCCCGTACGCGCAGAACGTGTCGACCGGGACGCTCACGATGAACCTCCCGAACCGCTACGCAAGCCCCGAAACGCTCGCCTTCCAGAACGACGCCGTCATCCGGGTCCCGAACGGGGCCCCTCCCACGATCGCCTTCTCTCCGCTGTTCGCGCTCCGTCACATGCCCGGGAACACTTCCCTCGCCCTGGTCCTCCTGAATACGGTCGGGGCCGAGCGGAGCACCAGTGCACCAGGCACCCAACCCGTGAGCAGCACCCTTCTCGCCCGCTCGGTGATCACGACCCACGACCTCTTCGGGGCCAACGGCTCGGCCGGATCCTTCGGGGTGACCCTGCGCATCGGTTCGATCTACGCCTGTGCCTGGGAGGAGTACTTCGCGAACGCGCTGTCCGTCTCGGGGATCGCCCCCGGCAGCTACACCTTGAGCGGCCCCACGACCGGCTGCGCCGGAACGGTGCTCTTGACCCTCACCTCCGTAAGCTTCTGCACGCTCTATCTCGCCGAGATCGACATCGCGGTCGGCTCCGGATCCCCGTAGGGAGGGCGATGAGCGGCGCGAGGCGAACGATCCTGGTCCCGTCCGCTCTCGATTCCTCCGCCGGCGAACGAGAGCTGCAGCGAACGGCGATCGATCCACCCTACAGTGCGGTCCGGATGCTGCTCGACCGGGCGACCGAGACCCCTCGTTACGAGGTGCTCGAGGCCACGCTCTCCTCGGAGGAACAACGCGTTGCCGAGGAACTGCGCGCGGCGCTTCCCCACATCCTCCCGGGCGAGCACCGCCCTCGGCCGCCGCGCGAACGGGCCGAGCGCGTACGGGGGATCGCCGAGGAGTATCTCGACTCCCACCACCACGCGCTCGAGCACGACGCTCGGGGACGGATCGTCCACGACCTCCTACGCGATACCCTCGGGTACGGGCCGATCGACGCGATGATGCAGGAGCCTGAGGTCGAAGACATTTCCTGCGACGGGGTCGGTGTCCCCCTCTACGTCTTCCACGCGCGCTACGAATCGATCCCCACGAACGTGTGCTTTCCGGAGGAACACGCGCTCGACTCCTTCGTTCTCCTTCTCGGGCAGCGATGCGGACGATCGCTCAGCGTCGCGCGGCCGATCCTCGATGGAACCACCCCCGAGGGCCATCGCGTCCAGGCAACGTACGGCCGAGAGGTGACGAGCCGCGGAGCGAGCTTCACGATCCGCCGGTTCCGCGACCGACCGTTCACTCCGGTCGACCTCGTCCTTTCGGGCACCGTGAACGAGGAGATGCTCGCCTACCTGTGGCTCGGCGCCGAGCATGGCGAGTCGCTGATCGTCTGCGGAGGGCCCGGTGCCGGGAAGACCAGCACGCTCAACGCGATCGCCGTGTTCATCGCTCCATCGGCGAAGATCGTCTCGATTGAGGATGTGCGCGAGCTCCATCTCCCGCACGAGAACTGGGTCGCGACGGCGACCCGCGACGGGATCGGGGACCGCGGACCCGACGGCAAGAGCCTCGGAGAGATCGACATGTTCGATCTCGTCCGGGCGGCGCTGCGCCAGCGCCCGAGCCACATCCTGGTCGGCGAGGTGCGCGGACGCGAGGCCTACGCGATGTTCCAGGCGATGGCGACCGGACACGCCACGTACGCCACGATGCACGCCGACAGCGTGCGCTCCATGGTCGCACGGCTCGAGAACCCCCCCATCCGGGTGCCGCGCGTGCTCCTCTCCTCGTTGCGGCAGGTCGCGGTCGAGGCCCAGGTCCAGACGAACCGCGGGACCGTGCGGCGGCTCCTCCAGATCGTCGAGATCGTCCGCCTCGAGCCCGAGACCAACGAGCTCGTCACCAACCCCGTCTACGAATGGGACGCGACGACGGATTCGTTCCACTTCCAGGGCCACTCCTACCTGCTCGATCGAGTCGCGGTCGCCACGCACCGCTCCGTGGAGGAGATGCATGCCGAGTTCGAGCGACGGGTCCGGGTGATCCGCTTCCTCGTCGAGCAACGGATCACGGACTATCGAGAACTCTGGCGCCCGATCGCGGAGTACTACCGGGATCCCGGCGCCCTTCTCGAGCGCATCGAGCGCGCCTCGCGCGGAGGGAAGCGACCGTGATCCCGGCGATCGCCGAGCCAACGATTGAGCCGATCGTGTCGTCGCGAGCGACCGGACGGCCACGGCTCACCGCCTTCGAACGCTGGGCCTGGAAGGTCTTCGGCCGCCGTGCCGCGCGCGCGCCACCGAACGAGACGCTGGATCAGCGACTCCTGCAAGCGCACAGCGGGCGGACGGCCCCGGAGCATCTCGCTCTCGTTTTCGCCGGGACGCTGGTCGGGGCCGTCGTGAGCATCGTCCTCGGTGGGATCTTGTTCTGGCGGCTCTCCGTCGCCGCGCCGATCTCGCTGGCGCTGATCCTCGGCGTTCTCGTCGCCTTCGCCGGCACCGTCCTCACGTACCAGGTCCTCTCCTTCGAACCGGCGAGCCACGCGCGGCAGCGGGGGCAAGCGATCGACCGTCAGCTCTCCTCCGCGGTGAACTTCGTCAGCGCGATGAGCTGCGCCGACGTCCGCGTCGATGAGATCTTTCGCGAGCTCGCAGAGCAGCCGCTCTACGGGGAGGTCGCGGAGGAGGCGACCTGGATCGCGCGGGACACCGACCTTCTGGGGACCGACATCCTCACGGCCCTGCACCGTGCCGCGCGTCGCAGCCCCTCCCGCCGGTTCCAGGAGTTCCTCCAGGGGATCGTGGCGACGGCCGAGGGCGGTGGCGATCTCAAGCCGTACTTCCTGAACAAGTCCGAGCAGTACGAGCGGGAAGGAGCGATCTCGAGCCAGCAGGGACTCGAACGCATGGGGATCTTCGCCGAGGCGTTCGTGACCGTCGCCGTGGCGTTCCCGCTGTTCCTGATCGTGATCCTGGCGGTCTTCTCGATGGTGGACGGAACGAACCCCACGCTGATTCTGACCCTTTGGGCGACCGTGCTCGGTCTGATCCCGGCGACCCAGCTCGCCTTCGGAGTGATCTCCCACGGCCTCTCGGAGCGACTGTGAGCGCCGAGGAGGCCCCGTTCGCCTGGACGGGACGCCGCGCGCTCCGCTCCGGGACGCCGTACGCTGGGGTCGCGGAGGCGGGGCGGGATCGGCAGATTCTGTACATCGGTGCCACGGTCGCCTTGGGGATGTGGATCGTAGCGATCCTCAATGCGGCCGGGATCCTTTCGATCCAGCTGCGTCCGGGGGAGGGGGTGCGGTGGAACCCCACGGTGGACTTCTTCGTTCTCGGCCTCCTCGCGCTCCTCGGCCCGTACGGCGCCGCGAGCGCAATCCGCTTCCATCGTGTCGAGGAGCTCGAGCGCCGCCTCCCGGATTTCCTGCGGGACGTGGCGGAGTCCGGGCGCTTCGGCCGGACCTTGCCCGAGGCGATCACCGTCGCCGCTGCCGGCCACTATGGTCCTCTCACCCCTGAGATACGGAAGATGGCGGCCCAGATCGAGTGGGGGGTCCCGGTCTCGACCGCGCTCGAGCGCTTCGCGCATCGGGTCCCGACACCGATCGTGCGCAAGGCCGTAGCGATCCTGATCCGCGCCCACGCGGCCGGGGGAAACTACGGAGACGTGCTCACCCGTGTCGCGCACGATACCCGGACCGAGCAGCTCGCCGTCGAGCGTCGCCGAGCGTCCATGCTCACGTACGTGGCGGTCGTCTACCTCGCATTCGGTGTCTTCCTCGTCACCATCTACGTGCTCGCGGCCGTGTTCCTGCCGCAGATGCTTACGGCCAACCCGGGAGCCTTCGGGGCCGTATACAGCGGGCTGGGGATTACGGCCCCGTTGGTCACGACCCTCCTGCTCGCCTTGCTCGTCGCGGTCATCGTCCATGCGGTGGGGGATGGGATGGTCGCCGGGATCCTGTACCGCGGGCACCTCGTGGATGGATTTCTCCACGTGACGATCCTTCTCGCGGTTGGGTGGACCGTGATGCGATTCGTCGTTCCGATCGTAGGAGGGAACGGTTAGCATGAGCCTCATCGAACCGCCATCGAAGGGGCCGGAAGCGACGGAGCGCGCGTTCCCGAGCGGGCCAGCGGCTCCCCCGGCGCATCGCGCATCCGGCTCGGAGTGGGGCGAGGGACGGGTGATCTACCGGCCGGCCACGGAGGAGTATGAGTACGAGGTGGTCGAACCGGCCCTCTCTGAAGTCGAGGCCGCCACCCTCCGCAGCGCACTGGATCGGCTCGTCGACGAGCTCCCGACCGGGGTCGGTCCGCATCCCGAGGCGCGACGACGGGTCTTCCGCCCCCTGGCGCTCGCCTGCATCCGGTCGGTGGCCCCGGCCCTTTCGGCGGAGGCAGGTGCGCGACTGGCCTACTACCTCGAGCGGAACACCCTGGGATACGGACCGATCGATGTGCCCATGAACGATCCCGCGGTGGAGGACATCTCGTGCGATGGCGCCGGGATCCCGATCTACGTGCACCACCGCACTCACGGATCGATCCGCACGACCGTTCGCTTCCCGACGCCGGCCGAGCTCGATCGGTTCGTGATCTGGCTCGCCCAGCGTTCGGGACGGCACCTCTCCGCCACCTCTCCCATGCTCGAGGCGGCCCTTCCCGAGGGGGCCCGCCTGTACGCAACCTTGGGCACCTTCGTGACCTCTCGTGGCAGCTCGTTCACGATCCGTCGGTTCCGCAAGCGGCCGCTCACCCCGGTCGATCTGATCGCTCTCGGAACTCTCGGAGCGGAGCCGATGGCGTACCTCTGGCTCGCGGTCGAGAGCGGCCGATCGGGGATGATCTGTGGCGGGACGGCCAGCGGCAAGACGACGACCCTGAACGCCCTCCTGTCGTTCGTGCCTCCCGAGATGAAGATCGTTTCGATCGAGGATACGCGCGAGATCAACCTGCCCCACGAGAACTGGGTCGCGCTCGTCACGCGCTCCGGCGTCGGTCGGACGAACCCGACCACGGGAAAGTCCCCGGGAGAGGTCGACATGTTCGACCTGTTGTCGACCGCGCTGCGCCAGCGCCCCCAGTACCTTACGGTCGGGGAGGTGCGCGGACCCGAGGCGTACATCGTCTTCCAGGCGATGGCCACGGGGAAGACCTGCCTGACCACCTTCCACGCTGAGGACGTGGAGGCGATGGTCCACCGGATGGAGAATCCTCCGATCTCGCTGCCCCGGGCGCTGTTCAGCGCGCTCGGCTTCGTGGTCCTCCAGCGACAGATCCAGCTCGGCGAGGACCACGCCCGGCGGGTACATGCGATCACCGAGATCGTCGGTCTTGACTCCGACACCGGCGAGCTGATCACGAGCGCGGCGTACGTCTGGGACGCGGACGCCGACCGGTTCCACTCGACGGGGCAGTCCTACGTTCTCGATCGGATAGCGCGCGAGCGCAACCAAGCGCTCGCCGACGTCGAGGGGGAACTCGCTCGACGTGCGGAGCTTCTCGAGCTCCTGGTCCTCCGATCTGCGCGTTCTTCGCCCGATCGGCCGTTCACGTACCCGGAGTTCGGGCAGGCGATCGCCCAGTACTACCGGGACCCGATCGGAGCCCTCGCGCATGCACGTGCCGCGACGGAGCGGATCGACCGGGTCGACCCGACGCGGGGGCCGCCCGCATAGAAGGCCCATGGCGGACCCGAAGGGAGACCGACCGTTCGCCCGGCTTCCGCTTCCCCACCGAGGCGAGATCGTTCTGTGGAACGAGGACTGCCTCGAGGGGCTCGCGCGTCGGCTCGCCCCCGGCTCCGTCGACGTCATCGCAACCTCGCCGCCCTACAACCTCGGGATCCGCTACGGTCGCTATCGCGATCGATTGCCGCGGGCGGAGTACCTCGGCTGGATCCGCGCGCTCGCCGTTCGGATCGACGGAGCACTGTCCGACCGAGGTTCCTTCTTCCTGAACGTCGGCAGCCCCCCGCGCGACCCGTGGTTCGCTTGGGACGTGGCCCGCGAGGTCGGTCACCGCTTCGAGCTGCAGAACGTCGTCCACTGGATCAAGTCGATCGCCATCGACCGTCGGTTTACGAGCCGGACGAGCGGGATCGAGCACGACCTCGCGCTCGGCCATTACAAACCGGTCGGCTCCAAGCGCTTCCTGCACAGCGCGCAGGAGTACATCTTTCACTTCTCCCGGAGCGGCGACGTCCCCCTCGACCGCCTCTCGATCGGGGTCGCCTATCAGGACCCGAGCAACATCGCACGGTGGCGCCGAC
>JABEUK010000088.1 GCA_013044425.1 Thermoplasmata archaeon
CCCACGTCGAGATCGATGAGGACGTTCGGCCGTGGCTGACCGTGGAGATCGATCGAGAGGTCGCCCGCGACGAGAGGATCGTAGATGCGGGTGGCGAGACCAAAATCGCGCGCCGCACGCGCGATCCGCTCCGAGGCCCGCAGGTAGTTCGGCTTCTCCCACCGCCCCCGAGCCGGGTCCTCGAGGTTCGTGGGGGCGATCGATACGAGGTTGCTCAGGAGCCGCAGCCCCTCCGGATCGCCGATCGCTCGGCTCACCGACTCCGGCATCTCGCGCGCGCCCTCGGCCATCGTGTCTTCCGATCTAGGGGACTGCGATCAGCACGATCAGCGAGCTCGCGAGGAGCAGCAGGAGCGTGGTGAGGAGCGCGTTCCCCAGGACCGAGACGGTGTCCCCGATGGAGGTCAAAAGCCGTGCGGTGTACCCCGGTCCCAGCGCGAGGACCTCCGGGACCTCCTTCGTCCCTCTCCGGAGCTCCACCGGGGTAAGGTTCGCGATGGCCTCGCGCGCGACGGCGACCGCATCCCGCGCGATCGAGGATGCGGAATACCGCTCCCCGACCGGGTTGGTCGAACCATCGGATTCGTGCACCACGTGGTTATCGGTCGTCATGACCTCGGCGACGTCGACGACCCCCTCGAGCGCCCGGACGATCGGCTCGCGCATGCCGGTGTTCAGATTGTTCCCATCGATGAGCAGGTAGGCGGAAGTGGATCCGGCCGCCCGGACGACCAACGTCCGCAGCCCCTGAGAGGCGATGCCCTGGTGGGGCAGGTCGTAGTCGGTCTTCGCCGCGACCCCGATCTCGATCGGCCCCGAACGAGCCGCCGCGACGGCCGCCCGGATCGCGGCTTTCGCATCCGCCACGAGCTTCTCCGCAGTGGGTGTGCCGTACTGGACGTCCCCGCGGTCCACGACATAGGAGTTGTGCGCGTCGATCAACGCGACGATCGGTCCGCCCTCCGCATGGACCTCTCGAACGATGCGGTCCGCGATGGAGAGCGCGATGTCATCGGTCGGCGCGGGCGCCTGGGAGACCACGACCAGCGCGACGTCACCCAGGAGTTGCGCGCGGGCGAAGCTGCCCGGGTAGGGAGCGACCAGGGGGCTCGCGAGGGCAACGGACGCGGGCGCCATCTGCGCGAACAGCCTCTGGCAGGCCTCGCCGACCTTGGCAACCTCGGCCTCGGAGGGGAGATCGACATCGTGATCGCACGGAGTGTGGGGAACGAACACCACACCCGCGTCCGGTCCGAGCCGCTCGGAGAGCTTGCGAGGCAGATCGCTCGCGCCGAGCGCTCCGAAGGGGCCGGGGTGAACCGTGGGCAGGGCGATCGTCGCGCGTGCGCGCCCTCCCGCGAAGAACCCGATGAGACTGACGCGCAGGTTCATCGGGATCGCGCTCTTCAGGAAGAACTCCTCGAGCTTCTGGGTGGCCGCAGGGTCGCGACGGTTGACGTGGTCGAGCAGCGGGCGCATCATCGCGAGGCCCGAGCTGTGGAACTCCTTGCGCAGCGGGCGATCCACCGCCCGCAGGAACAACAGAACGCAGACGAACCCGAGCACGAGGTAGATCACCGCAGAGAACGCGAGGGCGACCGTCACCGGCGGGAACACGATCGACGCGAGGAGGATCGCGAGCACCGGTTGGAGGAGCGATACCGGCAGCGATCGCGACTGGCTCGGGCTCGAGAGGCCGTAGAGGCCCATGTGCCGGAACCACAGCGCGGGCCCCTGGATCACGAACACGAGCGCGATCAGGGAGATCCCGAGCGAAGGCGCAAGGAGCTGGACGCCCCGTCCGACGAGGGCGAAGGGGATCTCGAGCGCGAGGGTCATCACGACCAGGAACAGGCTGCGAGGAAGCTCGATCCGGCCTCCCAGAGCCGCGGCGAGCGGGGTCGTGCCGAAGGCGGTAATGAGGGCCGGCACGAGGAAGGCGAACGCGACCAGTTCGAGATAGGAGGAGATCGACACGCCCGGGGCCGCCAGGATCACGGCGATCGCAACGGAGAGAACGACGAGGAGCCCGATCGCGACCGGGGGGCTGGGAGCCCGGAGGAACAGGTGCGAGGCGCTGTGCGGCTTCGTGCCGGAAGTCTCCCCCGGCGTCGGAGGTTCAGCGGCCACGGGCGCGCCCGACCTCCGCCAGGATCTCCCGGAACTCTCGCGAGACGCCGTCGGTCTCGGTGATCGTGCCCGTGACGAGCGCCTGCGCGCCGGCCTCGAGGAGGGCCCGCGCGTCGGTCCCGCTGCGGATCCCGCCGCCTACGATCAGGGGCACGGACAGGATCGATCGGACGGCGCGGACCATCGGGGCCGGGACCGGCGCGGGAGCGCCGGAGCCCGCCTCCAGGTAGATCCAGCGCATCCCGAGGTATTCGGCCGCCAGGGCGTAGCCCTGCGCGCCGGCGAGATCGTCGCGGGCGACGGCATCCGCTTCGCCCACCTCGCCGACGCGCATCCCGGGCGCGATCACGAGGTAGCCCATGGCGATCGGCTCGATGCCGAGCGCCTGGACGGCGAGGGCGGTCCGGGCGTGCGTGCGAATGACCAGATCGAGATTGCGGGAGTTGAGGAGGCTCATGAAGAAGATCGCGTGCGCCGACGACGAGAGCGACCCGGGGCCTTCGGGGAAGATGATCGTGGGCGCTTCGACCGCCGCGCGGACCGCGCGGGCGACGGCATCCATCCGTTCTCGAGAGATCCCGGTCGAGCCGCCCAGCATGATCGCGTCGGAGCCGAGCCCGACCGCCTCCCGGGCGATCTCGGCCGCGCGCTCCGGCCCCGAGCGATCCGGATCGATGAGGGTCATATGGATCGGACCGGCCCCGACGCGCTCGGCGAGCCGACGCTCGACCGGGCCGGCGGGAGGACGAAGCGTGACATCCTCCCCCGAACAAGTTCGGGGGCTCCCTTCCCGCTTCATCGTGCTACCTCCGAATCCCGTGGCGGTTCCCGCTTCTCCGACCGGACTCGTCGCCCCTTGCGGTGCGATGGAGGTCCCGTCTCCACGGGCGTGGATTCCCCGGTGCCCCCGGGTACTGATGCGAGCGCGCG
>JABEUK010000089.1 GCA_013044425.1 Thermoplasmata archaeon
CGCGCGCTCACGGTCCTTGCTGGCGAACTGCTCGGCCTGTCGGACCATCTTCTCGATATCCTCCTTGCTGAGCTTGTTCGCGGCACTGATCGTGATCCCTTGCTGGCGGCCGCTCGCGAGATCCTTCGCGGAGACGTTCACGAGCCCGTTCGCGTCGATGTCGAAGGTGACCTCGATCTGGGGAACGCCGCGCGGGGCCGGTGGGATGCCCGTCAATAGGAATCGTCCCAGGGGAACGTTGTCCTCGCTCATCGGCCGCTCGCCCTGGAAGACCTTGATCTCCACGGTGGACTGGTTGTCGGCCGCGGTGCTGAACACCTGGGCCTTCCGAGAGGGAATCGTCGTGTTCCGTTCGATCAGCCGGGTGAAGACACCTCCGAGGGTCTCTACCCCCAACGACAGCGGAGTCACGTCGAGCAGGAGGACATCCTTGACCTCGCCGGCGAGCACCCCTCCCTGGATTGCGGCGCCCGTCGCGACGCACTCCATCGGGTCAACTCCCCGCTCGATCGGTCGGCCGAGCTCGGTCTCCAGGAACCGCTGGACCACCGGCATCCGGGTCGGGCCGCCGACCAGGACGATGCGATCGATCTGGTCCTTGCTCAGCTTCGCGTCCTTGACGGCCTGTTCGACCGGGGCCTTGCAGCGAGCGATGATGTCGCGCACGAGCTCTTCGAGCTTGGCGCGGGTCAGTTGCAATGCGAGGTGCTTCGGGCCCTCGTTGGTGGCGGTCAGGAAAGGTAGGTTGATCTGAGTGTCTAGGGTGGATGAGAGCTCGATCTTGGCCTTCTCTGCCGCGTCGCGGACCCGCTGGAGTGCCATCTTGTCCGAGCGGATGTCGATCCCGCTCTCCTTGCGGAACTCTACGGCGATCCAGTCGGTGATCGCCGTGTCCATGTCGGTACCGCCGAGCTGCGTGTCGCCGCTCGTGGAGACGACCTCGAAGACTCCGTCACCGAAGTCCATGATCGTTACATCGAGAGTACCACCGCCGAGGTCGAAGACCAGGATCTTCTGGCTCTTGCCGCTCTTGTCGAGTCCATACGCGAGGCTCGCGGCGGTAGGCTCGTTGATGATGCGGACGACCTCGAGCCCGGCGATCGCGCCGGCGTCCTTCGTCGCCTGACGCTGGTTGTCGTTGAAGTAGGCAGGGACGGTGATGACCGCCTTATCGACCTTCTCTCCGATGAACGCCTCGGCGTCCCGCTTGATTTTCTGGAGCAGGAAGCCCGAGAGCTGTTGGGGGGTGTACTCCTTCCCTTGGAGTCGGTACTTGTAATCGGTCCCCATCTTCCGCTTGAAGGCCGTGACGGTCCCCTCGGGGTTCGAGATCGCCTGCCGGCGCGCCGGTTCTCCGACGATCAGCTGGCCGTCCTTCGCGAACGCGACGTAGGATGGGAATGCCTTTCCTCCACCCACGGTCGTGCCCTCGGCGCTCGGGATGATCGCCGGCCGTCCGCCCTCCAACATGGCGGCGGCCGAGTTGCTGGTCCCTAGATCGATTCCGATGACTTTTGACATCACGTGCTCCTTCGATTGCCCTCGGGAGGCGTCCCTGGGCTATCGAGAATAGAATGTAAGCGCTATTATATAAAAGAATCTGGCCTCGGCGATTGGTTCTCCTGTACGTTCTTGAACACGCTCAGGAGTGGCACACGGCTCGGGTACCTGCCCGCATTGCTGGGGCGATCAAGCCTGCCGGAGGGCGTGAGCGGTTCTGCCTCCCGAGTCGGGGCGGTCCGCTGACCCGTTCCTACCTCCGGCACGGGCGCAGGCGTCTCGGCGAAAACGACCTCGCGCAATGCTAAATACCGGGCCCCCCGTGGGGGATTTGATGACCGGCCGACGGAGCGGCGGAATGCAAGCCGAGGTCCCGACGGGGACGGTCAGTACCTGGCTCTGGTGACCGGGGAGCGCCCGGACGGCGCGTCCCACTTTTGTTGAACCCGAGAGTGGTTCGGTCTCCGGAGCTTCCCTCACCGCGCGAAACGTAGGAGGAGGAAAAATGTACGGAAAAACGATCCGGCTGCGCAGGATATTCCCGAATGAACGCCGGCGCTTGTTTTCGGTCCCGCTCGACCACTCGGTCTCGATGGGGCCGATCGACGGGCTCGAGGATGCTCCGATGCTCGTGCGGGAACTCCAGGATTCGGGTGTGGACATGGTCATCGTCACCAAGGGAGCAGTAGGGCCGCTCGTCCCGGTCCTCGCCCCCACGACCCTTCTCGGCATCCACATCTCGGCGTCAACGAGCCTCGCGCCGAACTCGAACCTCAAGGTGCTCGTCGGGACCGCCGACGAGGCGGTGGCCCTCGGGGCGGACCTCCTCTCGATCCAAGTCAATTTCGGAATCGCGGAGGAAGGGGAGATGTTGCGTTCCCTCGGGATCGCGGCCGATCAGTGCCGCACGATCGGACTACCGTTGATGTGCATGACCTACGTCAAGAAACCGAACGGCGGCACACCCGAGGAGATCCGGCACGCCTGCCGAGCCGCGGCCGACACCGGCGCGGATATCGTCAAGACGGGGTACCCAGGCTCGCTCGAAGAGTACCGGCGTCTCGTCCGGACGACCCCGGTCCCTCTGCTCCTCGGGGGAGGGGCCCGGCTCGACGAGGACTCGGAGTTCTTGCGACTCGTCCACGAGACCGTGAGCGCCGGCGCCGCGGGGATCTGCATCGGGCGTAACCTCTTCCAACGGAAGCCGGTCTCCGCGATCGCGCGACCGATCGCCCAGATCCTTCACGGTGCGGCTTAGATCCCATGACGATGGACCGGCTCGTCCTTTGCCCGACGACGACCGAGATCTCGGAGATCCGCGCATTCCTCGCGCGGGCCGAGCGACGCGGATTCCACCGCTTCCTCGTTCCGGCGACGAGCGTCGCGGACGCGTCGAGCCCCGGTCGGCACCTGTACTCCCGGATCGGTGATCGGATCGCTGGGCCTGCTCCCAGTCAGGAGCAGATCCTCATCGTACCGGTCTCGGCTCCCGCGGATATGCAGATCGTGCTCGAGCGCCTGCGCCTCGGGCACCCTGTCGCGGTACGGTGGAGCCAGGAGCGCGTGATCCCCCTAGAGAACCTCGTCGCCGCCCGTTCCCGGCCGGGCACGTTGTGGGTCGTGACCCAGCGGGTCGAAGAGATTCCGGGATTCCTGGGTGCGCTCGAACATGGGGCGGACACCGTCGTCATCGAGCTGGACTCCTCCGATGCGATCGATGCGCTGGAGGCGGTACTCGAGAGCCGGGCGATCCCGCTGGCACTCGAGCGCGTCCCCATCCAGAGGATCGTTCCCGCGGGCGGGGGTGATCGGGTCATCGTCGATACGACCTCGCTCCTCCGGCCCGAGGAAGGGCTCTTGGTGGGGAGCTCGGCCGCCTTCCTGCTCCACGTCGCCAGCGAGGCGATCGGGTCCCGCTACACCCGTCCGCGGCCCTTCCGTGTCAATGCCGGCGCGGCCCATTCCTACACCCTGCTCGCCAACGGCGAGACCCGGTACCTCAGCGAGCTCGTTGCGGGGGATGCGGTGCTGGTCGCGAGCCCGGACGGCTCGTCGCGCTCGGCCCGCGTGGGCCGCATCAAGATCGAGCGCCGCCCGCTCGTGCTCATCGAGATCGAGCGCGGAGGCCGCCCGTTCACGATCTTTCTCCAAGAGGCCGAGACCGTGCGGCTGACCACGCCCGAAGGACGCATCGCAACGACCGACCTTCACGCAGGAAACGAGGTGTTGGGGGTCTCGCTCGTCGCGGGTCGCCATCTCGGCGTGGCCGTGGCAGAAACGATCGAGGAACGATGACACCGCACCTTCCGCTCGTGATCGTAACGATCCCCTCCCGCACGCCCGAGGCGACGCGAGCGGAGATAGCCGAACTCCGTCCGCAGGGGGCGGACGCGGTGGAGATCCGCTTCGATCGTTGGCCTCGCGAGGACCTTCCACGTGCGGCCGAGCTGTTCCCGAGCCCTCTCCCGATGCTCGCCACCTACCGCTCCGCCGCGGAGGGCGGCGCCGGGCGCGATGACCTTCGCGATCGGTCGGAGATCCTGACGGCCCTCGCCGATCTACCGTTCGCCTACCTCGATCTCGAGCTGCGACGCGATCGCGCCCTGATCGCGAGCATGGGGGCCCGCCAGCGCGGCCCGACCCTGATCCTCTCCTGCCACCTCCGGGCGAACGACACCGCGGAGAAGATCTCCGAGTTGCTCTCGGGTCACCGGCCTCGAGGTGCGATCGCGAAGGTCGTGTTGCCCTGCGGCGTGGGTCGGTTCTACCGAGAGGTGCGCCCGCTGCTCCACCCCGGGGGGGGCTCGCACGCGGAGATCGTCCTTACGACCGGCGCTTCCGGCTCTCTCGTGCGGGCCGTCGCTCCTCGCTTCGGGCTCGCCGCGGTGTTCGCGGCGCCTCCGGCCCGGGGCCTACGTGCCCGGGGAGAGATCGCGGTGGAGCCGTCTCAACTTCCGGTGGACCAACTTCGACGGTTCTACGATGCCGGCAAGCTCGGCCGGCTCTTCGCCGTGACCGGCCATCCGATTGACCACTCGCTCTCGCCCGATATCCACACCCTGTGGATGGAGGAGGAACGGAAACCCGGCCTCTACCTCGCGCTCGACATCGAATCGAAAGAGGAGCTTGCACGTGTGCTCCGTCCGCTGGGCGAGGACGGGCTCTTGGGGATGAACGTCACCCATCCGTGGAAGGGCGCTGCGCTTCGTCTTGCCGACCACTGCGGGCGTGCCGCCGAGCGGGCCGGCTGCGCGAATGTGCTCGTTCGCACCGGCCGGGTCTGGCGCGCGGAGAACTTCGATGTGAGCGCCATGCTCCGCCGTCTTAGAGAACTGCGGGAATCCGGCGCCTGGACCGACGACCGGCTAGTCGTGATCGGAACGGGGGGTGCGGCCCGTGCCACACTCGTCGCCGCCTCCGAGCTCCACGCGCGGGTCGAGGTACTGGGCCGATCGACCGGCCATGTCACCCGCCTCGCACGGGAGTTCGGTGCGGAGATAACCGGACCGTCGTCGACTACCGCTTCGCTCATCGTGCATGCGACGCCTGCGGGTCGCGCGGATGTTCCCGCGCTGGACATCTCCTGGGCAGGACGATGCGGACCGGGCACCTACGTCCTTGATTTTGTCTACCGGCCGGATCGGCCGTTCCTGAGGGAAAAGACCCTCCAGAAAGGAGGTACGTACGAGGACGGGGGCCGACTCCTCGTCTATCAGGCGGCCGAGAGCTTCGAAGCGTTCTGGGACACGCGTCCGTCGCTCGCTCTGGAGCAAAGGGCCCTGCAGGAGGTTCTATGCACGGCGTAGCGACCGCGTCGGGAGCGATCACCTTCGTCAACGCCCTGGCCACCGGCATCGGCGCCGCCGCGGCCGTCACGCTGGACGTCGAAGCGGAGGTCGACCTCGAAGTCGACCGACGCCCCGGACCCGGCGCCATCACGATCGCGCCCCCGAGCGATACTCCGCTCGTGCGCGCCGCCGTCGGGGCCGCGCTGGAGCGGTTCGCGGCCGGTGGCACCCCAACGGTCCAGGTCCGCATCCGCTCTTCGATCCCGCCCGCGTGCGGGTTGAAGAGTTCCTCCGCTGTGAGCGGTGCGGTCCTCGCGGCCGTGGCTCGGGCGGTCGGCGTGGCCACCGATGCGGCGACCCTCGCGCGAATGTCGGCGGACCTCTCTCAGAGGATCGGCCTGAGCGCGACGGGAGCGTTCGATGACGCGTTCGCGGCGCTCGCCGGGGGTGCGGTCATCACGGACAATGCGGCCCGTGCCGTGCTCTGGTCCGGGGAGGCTCCAACGGGGCTCGCCGTTCTTCTTTGGATACCCACTGCGCGCCATCGCCCGTCCACCGAATGGCACGATCGGTTTCGCGCCCGTGCTGCGGAGGCCCGGCCGGCGATCGATGCCGCGCTCGGAGGGGATCTGGTGAGGGCGATGGAACGCAACAGCGAACTCGTCGAATCCGTACTCGGCTACGACTACGGTGAACTTCGCCGATGCCTCGCCGAGCGCGGCGCCACCGCGAGCGGAGTGAGTGGGCTGGGTCCCGCCCTTGTAGTCCTCGCAGCCCCCGAACGCGCGGAGGCGGTGCGCAACGCGCTCGCTTCCCGGGGTGGGGAGGTCCGTGGGGTGGAGTTCCGACCGCGCGCCCGCTTCGCGCTGGCCGAGGAGGCCCCATGATCCGCACCGTCAATCCCGGCGTAGCCCGAGGGCGGCTCACCCCACCGTCCTCCAAGAGCTACACGCACCGTGCCTTGGTCGCGGCCCACCTCTGCGGTCGCTCCGCCTCCGTCCTTCGGCCGCTGGACTCGAACGACACGCGGGCGACCGCCCGAGGTCTCGCGGCGCTCGGCTCGCGCGTGCGATTCGCCGCGGACCGGTGGCAGATCCAGCCCGCGCGGAAGGCGACCGACCGTCGGCGGACGATCGATTGCGGCGAGTCGGGAACGACGCTGCGGTTCCTGACGGCACTCGCGGCACTCTCCGACCGACCGGTCCGGCTCACGGGGCAAGGACGCCTCCCGGCGCGACCGATGTCGGACCTGTACGACGCATTGCGCACGCTCGGAGCCCGGATCTCTACCGAGCACGAGGACCGAGCACTTCCCTGCACGATCCGCGGACCGATCTCTGCCGGCCGCATCGAGGTGCGGTCCGACGAGACCTCGCAGTATCTCTCCGCTCTCTTGATGGCCCTGCCGCGTGTCGAGGGCCGATCGGAGATCCGACTGCGAGGGCCTTCGGTCTCACGAACGTATGTCCAGGCGACCTGCGCGGTACTGGATGCCTATGGGATCCGGATCGCGATCCGGCCGCGAGCCTACCGCGTCGACGGGCCGCAGACGTTCCGGGCCGCTGCCTTCACCGTACCCAGCGACGCCTCGTCGGCCGCGTACTTTTGGGCGGCCGCGGCTCTCACCGGCGGGAGTGTGACCGTGACGGGGCTCGACCGGCGCTGGCCGCAGGCCGATCTGGCGCTGCTCGATATCCTGCGACGGATGGGCGCGTCCGTTCGTAGTGAGCGATTCGCGACCGAGGTGACCGGGCCGGTCCGCCGAGGGATCTCGGTCGATCTAACGAACTCGCCGGACCTGTACCCGCTCGTGGGAGTCCTCGCCGCGGGTGTCCCGGGCGGCCGGAGCCGTCTTCGGGGAGCGGCGCACGTTCGCCTGAAGGAGTCCGACCGGTTCGCAGCGACCGCGCGCATCGTGCGCGCGATGGGTGCGCGCGTCGATACCGCGGGAGGAGAACTGCGCATCCTGGGCACCGGCGCTCCTCGGTCGATCTCGCTCCGGGATCTCGACGACCACCGGGTCGTCATGAGCGCAGCGGTGGGCGCCCTCGTCGCACCTTCGCCATCGCACGTGGGGGACGCACGGGCGGTCCGAAAATAGTTCCCCGGATTCTGGGATTCCCTGTCCCACGTGGTGTACGAGCGAGGGGCCGCATCATGATGGAGTTCGGCGAGCGTTACCGGGTCGTCCTGTTCGGGACCAGCCATGGCCCCGAGGTCGGGGTCGAGATCCACGGGATCCCACCCGGACACGATGTCGACGTGGGCGCGATCCAGCACGAGCTCGACCGGCGCAGGCCGGTCGGTCGACGACTCGCCACGAAACGCCAAGAAGAGGATCGGTTGGTCATCGACCGAGGCGTGGTGAACGGCCGGACCGACGGGGGACCGTTCCGGGCGCACGTCGCGAACGAGGACGTCCAGCGCGCAGCGTACGACCGGATGCGGGACCTGCCTCGCCCGGGTCATGCGGACTACCCGGCTCGCGTTCGCTACGGACCCGAGGCGGACCTCTCCGGCGGAGGGATCTTCTCCGGTCGTATGACGGTCGGGCTCGTGATCGCCGGAGCGCTGGCCCGGCAGCTTCTCGCGCCGATCGGCGTGGATCTGGTCGGGTTCACGCGGAGCATCGGCGCGGTCGACGCCTCCATCGATCCGTCCCTGGCGCTGGGGGAGATCCGGCGACGGGCGAGCGCCAACGAGGTCGCCTGCCCCGACCTCAGCTCGGCCCTTCGGATGGAGGAGGAGATCGCCACCGCGCGTCGATCCGGGGATAGCGTCGGGGGCGTCGTCGAAGTGCACATCGATGGGGTGCCGGTCGGCCTCGGTGAGCCATTCTTCGACTCGATCGAAGGCGACATCGCGCACGCGGTCTTCGCCATCCCCGCGGTCAAAGCGATCGAGTTCGGCGTTGGGTTCGGGGCCGCGCGCATGCGGGGGAGCGAGCACAACGACCCGTTCTGCTACGAGAACGGCCGGATCCGAACGACCTCGAACCACGCCGGCGGGATCCTGGGGGGCCTCGCCAGCGGGATGCCGATCGTCTACCGCGTCGCCGTGAAACCGACGTCCTCCATCGCACGACCGCAGCAGACGGTCAACCTGGCCACCCACGAGCCCGCCGAGCTCGTCGTCACCGGGCGCCACGATCCCTGCATCGTTCCGCGTGCCGTCGTCGTCGTCGAGAACGTGGGTGCGATGGTCCTCGCCGATCTCGCCTATCGCGGAGGGTTCCTATCGTGAGCGAAGAGCCCGGGCGGATCCCGAGCGCCATCCTGGGCGCGAGCGGCTACATCGGCCAGCACTTCGCCCGCCTGCTCGGCGATCACCCGTTCTTCGCGCCCCCGCTCCTCGTGGGATCGGACCGCTCCGCGGGCCGGCGGCTCGAGGATCTCTGGCAACTTCCCGAAGAGGTCCCCGGCACGCTCGCCCGTCAACGGCTGCGCCCCCTCACCCCGCGCGAGCTGCGCGCGCGCGGAGTGCGGGTGGTGTTCGGCGCCCTTCCCTCCGGCACCGCCGGGGTACTGGAATCCGAGTGCCGCCGCCGGGGCCTTCACGTCTTCAGCAATTCCTCCGACCACCGCATGGATCCCGATGTTCCCCTCCTCGTCCCGGAGGTCAACGCGTCGCATCTTCGGGCGCTCACCGAGCGGCGGCGCCCGGGCGGGATCCTCGTGACCAACCCGAACTGCACGGCGGCCGGTCTGGTGCTCGGACTCGCCCCGATCTGGAAGCTGCTCGCTCCCCGCGAGGTCCACCTCGCGAGCTACCAAGCCTTGTCGGGGGCCGGGCTCCCGGGCGTCGCCTCGCTGTCGATCACCGACAACGTCGTGCCGTTCATCCGAGAGGAGGAGGAGAAGGTCGTCGAGGAGACCCGGCGCATGCTGGGGACCGCTCGCAACGGTCGGATCCATCCCCGGGAGGAACCGATCCTCGCCCAGTGCGCCCGCGTAGGGGTTCGGGATGGTCACCTCGAAGCGATCACCGTTGTTGCCCGTCGGCGCCCGAACCGGTCCGAGATCCTGGATGCCTGGTGCAGGTTCGACCCGCTTGCGGGAGCAACGCTTCCCACGC
>JABEUK010000090.1 GCA_013044425.1 Thermoplasmata archaeon
CTCGTCGAGAAGGTGAAGATCGAGCTCGCGCAGCGCAGGGCCGCCGCCGGAGTTCCCCGGGCATGAGGACGAGCGCCTACGATATCGTCGTGCTTCCCGGGGACGGCACGGGCCCGGAGGTCATCGCCCAGGGGAGACGAGTCCTGGACGCGCTGGCGGAGACCGGCACACCGAAGTGGACGATCACCGAGCATCCCGGAGGGGCCCAGTACTACCAGCGAACCGGACGAGAGTGGGAGCCCGAGGCCGAGGCGGCGGCCCATGCCGCGGACGCGATCCTCCTCGGTGCGGTCGGCTGGCCGGGGGTCTCTCTCCCGAACGGTGACATCGCCGGCGCGGCGCTGGTCCTCGGCCTACGCTCCCGGCTCGATCTGTACGCGAACGTCCGGCCCTGCCGGCTCTATCCGGGGGTCACCCACCGGATCAGCGGCGAGTACCGCACGGTCTGGTCCCCGGCGAAGGTCGACATGGTGATCCTGCGAGAGAACACCGAGGACCTGTACGCGCCCTTCCACGGCCGGCTCGCACGAGCCGGCGAGACCGAGTTGACGATCGACTCCCGGGTGATCACCCGCAAAGGCTCCGAGCGGATCCTTCGACGAGCCTTCGAAACCGCCCAGCGGCGCGACCGGGGCGCTCCGGAGGACGGAGCTCGACGCGTCACCTGTGTGGACAAGTCGAACGTGATGGAGGGATGCCGCTTCTTCCGCGAGACCTACGACCGCGTCGCGTCCGACTTCCCCACGATCGGTCGGGACTACGCGTACGTCGACGCCTTCACCCAGTGGCTCGTGCGGAACCCCGAGCACTACGACGTGGTCGTCGCCACGAACATGATGGGGGACATCATCACGGACCTCGCTTCGGTACTGCAAGGGGGCATGGGGTTCGCCGCCGGGGGAAACATCGGGGACGACCATGCGATGTTCGAGCCGGTCCATGGAAGTGCGCCGAAGTACGCGGGGAAGAACCAGGTCAACCCGTTTGCGACGTTCTTCGCGGTGGAGATGATGTTGCGCTGGCTCGCCGACCGGAACAGCGACCGCCTCCTCACTTCCCAAGCCGATCGACTCGAGCGAGCGATCGCCGGCGTCCTGGAACGCGGGAGCGCGCGCACGTACGATCAAGGCGGCACGGCCACCACCTCCGATGCCGGGGACCGCGTGATCGAGGCGCTGCGGGGAGAGCGACGATGAGCCGGCGCGTGGCGATCGTGGGAGGTGCGACCACACCCTTCGGCGTGCGCCCTACCACCTGGTCGGAACTCGCTCAGGAGGTGGGGGCCGCGCTCTTCCGCGCGGTGCCTCCGTTGCGGGCAGAGGATGTCGATTCCCTATTCGTGGGTTCCGCGGAGCCCGAGCGTTTCGCATTCCAATCGCATGTGGCGCCGCTCGCCGCCGAACAGATGGGCCTTCGGCCGTACCGTATCCTGCAGCGCACCGAGCTCGCGTGCGCCTCCGGTCAGTCCGCGATCCGTTCGGCCTACGCGGCGATCGCGGCGGGACTTTCCGATGTCGCCGTCGCGGTCGGCGTGGAGAAAATGAACCTCCCCTCGATGGCCGAGGCGAACAGCTCGATGGCGTGCGTGATGGACCGGGCCTGGGACGGGCCGCACGGAGCGACCGCGCCGCCGTTCTTCGCGATGGTGGCCCAGCGCCATATGCTCGAGCACGGGACGACTCCGGAAGCGTTGGCGCGAGTCTCCGAGAAGAACCACCGCTTCGCGAATACGAACCCGACCGCGCAGTTCTACGCCAAGACCTTCTCTTCCGAAAAGCTGCTCGGCCTACCAGTGGCCGCGCCGCCGCTGCGGCTGGGAGACTGTTCTTCGATGACCGATGGTGCGGCGGCCGTGGTCGTGGCGGGCGAAGAGTTCGTTCGCCGCTTCACCGATCGTCCGGCCTGGATTCGCGGGACCGGTCAGTACTCCGACTTCCACAACCTGGCGCACGCGGGATCCCTGACAGAGTGGCCCGGTCTAACGCGAGCCGCTGGCGAGGCGCTGGGCCGAGCCAAGCTCACCATCCGGGATATCGACTTTGCCGAGATCCACGACTGCTTCACCATCTCGGAGATCGTCGAGTACGAGGCGCTCGGACTCTGCCCACCGGGCGAGGGAGGATCGTACGCGCTCGAAGGACGGAGCGATCTCGGTGGTGATATCGTGATCAACCCACGGGGCGGGTTGCTCGGATGCGGCCACCCGCTCGGGGCGACGGGGATCGCGCAGGCCGTCGAGGTCTTCCAACAGTTCGCGGGAGTCGTCCCGGTGGCGCGTCAGGTCCCGGAACCTCGCTTCGCGCTCGTCCACAATCTCTCGGGGAGCGCCAACGTGCACTCGGTGATGGTCTACGAAGGCGGTGGCGGACCGTGAGCGAACAGACGCCGCCCGGCCGTAGGCGCCCCCGGGCGACCGTCGCGCCCACCACGTACGCGGAAAACGCCCGGATGTCCCGAGGCACGGCTGGCTGGTTCTCGCCCATGAGTCGTGGGGCGATCCAGCGCGCGTAGGCGTCGGCCTGCTGGCCACGCCCCTGTTGGCGCAGCCAGTCCTCGTAAGAC
>JABEUK010000091.1 GCA_013044425.1 Thermoplasmata archaeon
CCCCAAGAAGCCACTGGCCCCGACCACGAGGACCCTGCGAGTCTTGGTGGGCTCGCGGGAAGAGATTGCCGTCGGCATCGGGATCTGCACACCCGATCGCACGGAGGCCAACGGCTAGATTAACACCTCGCGTGCCTCGGTCGGGCGCCTTCCAGGGTGGGGGCCGAAGGATGTTGGCCGTCCGTCGGCCGATCAGGAGCCTCGGGAGGTGCACCTCCCGATCGACGAAATTTGGCATGTCACTCGGGCCGGATCAGAGGCAACACCGTGTACCAATGGTTAAATACCGTACTCCGACGTTCTTACACGGTCATGACGCGGAAGAGCGCGGCCGCGATCTCCGTCGCCGTCGCGGCGGCCGTAGTGATCGCTTCCGTGGCCGTGGTCTCCATCTATTACAGGCCGGGCCCGACCTCATCGCCCGGCGCCCTCGCTGGGACGGATCTGCTGGCTCCGGGTGTGGTGGCGAGCTCTCTCGGCGGGAACTGGAGCGAGAAGCTCTCCGCGGTGGGGGGCGGTGAAAATCCCCTCGGCCTGCTAACCGCGTATGCAGCACTGTCGGGTTTCCCGTTGAACACCACCGGGACCGGGTCCAACTACTCGGCGGTCCTGGCGGGCAGCTCCCAGCTGTCCACGGCGGACTATTCCCAGCAGGGGACCGGCGCCAACCTGATGGGGGCGGTCGCATTCCTTCCCAACGCCACCATCGCTTCGGAGATATTTACGAATCTCACCACGGCGATCGAAAGCGATTCCTCCCTTTCGTTTTCGCAAGGGCAGATCGGCAGTTCGAATTACATTCTGGCCAACGCGACCTCCATGGGAAACGAGACCCAGCTCATCCTGACCGAGTCCGGGCGAAACGTCGTACTGTTCGTTTATGCGGGCATCACCGGAGTGAGCGGGAGTGCGATGACGACTCTCGCGTCCGATCAACTGCAGGTCCTGGGAAGCGGATCGACCGTAGCTTATCCGTCGCAGTTGGTCTCATTCGCCCAGCTGAACACCACGATCGGACCGGGATTCAATTCGGAAATCTATGCCGCGATCAACACCACGGATCTTGGAGCCCTTTGGGCAGCGGTGCCGGCGGGGAACCTATCGGTCAATTCCACCGGATCGTTCAATGCGAGCTCGCTAAGCCCGATCGAGATGCAGTATCTGGACAATATAACCGGGCTCGGCCTCGCCGTCTTTGGCGGCCCCGCTTCGAATGGGAGCGCGTTTTCCTCCTTCGTCTCGTTCAACGCGTCAACCTATTCCGTGTCGCTCTACGAGGAACTCGATCTCGTGTACAGCTCGTCATCGAACTATACCTATCACAACGGCACGATCGGCAGCAGTCCGTACTTTTACATTGCCGGAAACCTTTCCGCCAATTCGACGGGGAAGATTTCACTGGTGTTCTGCCTCGAGAATAACTCCATCCTCGTCGATGGAGTCCTTGGATCATCGGTCACCTCGTACTCGCCGCTGGTGGCGCTCACCACCGACCAGATCGCCGACCTTGCATCCTGAATAGGCACCGGCCGGCGCCTTTCAGAGTCGTTGGCGTACGGCCGCCCTGCGAACTCGCGTCCTCGAAGTGTCGAGGGGGCGGAAGATCGACCACTCTCGGCAAGGTGTATCTTCCGACCTCGGAACCCGTGAAAATTCGTACCTGGCCCATGGACGTGCAGCGACGAGCTCCTACGGTCGCTTGTCGTCCCACCCCGGACTCCTCCGACGCGGCGGAGCGCGGCGGCACGGATTTCCATGCCTCTCGGAGAGATCCACTTTCCTAGGGGCTCACGGACCGCGAGGCGTATCGGGCGCTCGGGCTGCCGGACCGGAACCATCGGGATCGACCCCGCTAGGCCCCCGCACGCTCCTTCGCCCGGCGTGGCCAAGGGCGTGAGCGCCCTCGTGGCCCTCCTTTGTAGATACAAGGAATATCTACTTCCACTCTGGTCCGGAAGCATGACGGCCGGACACCGAGCCGATCTCGATCGCATGCGGTCGTTGGTAGCGACCCTACCGGACCAAGTCGACCCGGGCTTCCGCGCCGGGGCGTGCCTCGGCGAGAGCGCCCTGAGGATCGACCCCTCGCCGGTATGGTTCGTGGGCATGGGCGGCTCGGGCATCGCGGGGGATCTGGCGGCCGCTGCGCTCGGCGATCGGGCCGGGTTTTCCCTTCACGCAGTCCGTGGCCCGGAGCTTCCTCCCGACCTCAGGAAGGGCACGGTCGCAGTCCTTTCGAGCTATTCCGGGGAAACGTGGGAGGTGTTGCGCGCCTATGATGTCGCCGGGAGGCGCGGCGCGACGCGGGTGGTCTTTGCCGCCGGGGGCCAGCTGATTGACCGCGCCGAGAAGGACGGCGTCCCGACGTTCCGGCTGCCTCCCGATCAGCCCCCTCGGACCGCCGTGGGAAGTGCGCTCGGGGGCCTCTTGGGGCTGGTGGACGCCTGGCTCCCCACATCGAACGCTGGCCGAATCACGCATGCCGTGGGGCGAACTCGGCGTCGCAGCCCCCGCTTCGCAAGCTCCCGGGGCCCCGCGGCGGCCCTCGCCCGGGCCGTAGGGGATCGGACTCCGTACATCTACGCGGGGGCCGATCTCCTTCCGATCGCCCGTCGGTGGAGAACCGACATCGAGGAGAACGCGAAGCGCCTCGCTATGTTCGACGGACTTCCCGAAGCGTTCCACCATGCCGTCGTGGGGTGGGATGCGCTCCCTCGACCGGAAGCCGCTCGTTGGGGGGCCATCCTCTTGCGATGGTCGGGGACCGGTCGGGACCTCAAACGGGGGGCCGCCTACCTGGAGCGCCTCGCCCGCAGCCGGGGGGCCTTCGCGCGGACGGTTCAACTCCCGGGGGACGACCCGATAGAGTATCTGCTCAACGGGATCGTGCTCGGCGGCTATCTCAGCCTCTTCCTCGCCGAGCGGAGCCGCGCCCCGCCGTTGAGGACCGACGCGATCGATCGGCTCAAAGCCGCCCTCACAACGTGAACGCCTCGCACTTCAGATGCGAGCGGATGAGTGCATTCGCCCGCACTCCATGTCCCGGCGCGGTTCCGATCGCGGTCCGTTCTGCCGCCGTCGCATCCCGAGGCTCGAATCTCGGCTCACGCCGGGGCGCGTCGCGTCGCAACCAGCGTTACCAAACCACCTACCAACGTCGCGATGTAGACTCCGAGAAGTGCATCGTACAGGTAGCGAACGTTGCCCCCGTAATAGGTGATCCCGAAGAGATAGTTGGCGAAATCGGTCGCTGACGAGAATCCGACTTGACTGTAGGCGAGGATGTCTGCAAGCAAGAGCACCACCATCAATCCCGACACCACCACTCCGCCTTTGAACGCCGTTCGGGAGCGGAAGGCGACGAGCGTGCCCACCACGATCAGATCGACGATCGCCGTCACGAGGACTACGTACCAGTGGGAGTAGTATCCGCTCGTGATCGTGCCGAAGTTGGTCCTTAGGTTCGAGTCGGTCAGGAGCATCACGACCGATAGCGCGAAGGCGAGGAGGAACGGAAGGGCAAGGTACGCCCCGGCTCGGAAGTCCCGCGACATGTTTCTTTCCACCTAGCGCGCACCGGTATAAACAGGTGGACCTCCCATGGAGAAGCGGGTCGCATACCGAGTTACGGGTGTTAGGCGCAGAGACAAGCCTCTCGTGGATCGGCCCCAGGGCTCGGCCGGCTCACGGCCACCTCCCGTCCCAATACGCGAGGGGAACTCCGCGACGCCGGCGCGAGCGCCTCCACGAATGGCCCCACCGGCCATGGGGCTTGATTGCATGTGGCCGCGGGCCTCCCCGGCGCG
>JABEUK010000092.1 GCA_013044425.1 Thermoplasmata archaeon
CGTCCAGGGGGAGTCGGCGGCGGATCGCCTTCGCCGCACGATGACACTTGCCCTGAGCCCCACATTCGCTACCCAGCGCTCCCACGACTTCGACGCGCTCATCCAGGCCCGATTGACCGCACCCCAGGACCCACAGCAGTGGGCCTGGCAGGCAGAGGCGGCCGTGCCGTTCGACGCCAGCGGCGCCGCCTCCGGGCTCGCCTGCCCGACCCTAATTGTTGCGGGCACGGCGGACCGAGTGCTGCCGTGGACGAACTCGATCCTGCTCTTCCGTCTCATTCCGCGCTCCCGCCTCCTGCTCTTCCGGGGGGGAAACCACCTCTGCTTCCTCGAGCGAGCCGACGAGTTCAACCGTGCCGTACTGGAGTTCCTGGACGCTCCGGCCGATCGTCCCGCCACGGTGAGAGAGGTGGGATGAATGCGGGGGCCCGGTGTCGCCGGTTACGGCCTCTACCTCCCCGAGGGCCGAGCGAGCGCCCGCGCGATCGCTCATCAGTTTCGCATCCCCGAGAGCGTGGTGCGCGACAAGCAAGGACTCCTCTCGAAGAGGGTCAGCGCCCCGCACGAGATGCCGAGCGCAATGGCGCTCTCTGCAGCGCGCCGTGCCCTCGCTCGCGCCCACGACGCGGGGGTCGACCGGGCTGATATCGGGCTGGTCGCCTGGGTCGGCTCTCAGTGGAAGGACTACCACGTGTGGCTCGCGAGCGCCTTCCTCCAGCATCGACTTGGTCTGCGGGGGAGCTTCGCGTTCGACCTGTCATCGATGTGCACGGGCATGGTCTTTGGACTTGCGATGGCGAAGCGTTTTCTCCTGGCGGACGACGACCTGCGGGCGGTGCTCCTGGTCGGTGCCTCCAAGGAGTCCTACCTCGTGCGACCCTCGGACCCGCGCAGCCGATGGATGGACAATTTCGCGGATGGAGGGGTCGCGGTAGTGGTGGCTCGCGATCACGCGCGCCACCGTATCCTCGGCTCGGACTTCCTGAGCGACGGTTCGCTTGCCCTCGCCGTGGTCCAGCGGGGAGGGGGTGCGAGGTTCCCGACCTCGACGTCCTACGCACGGGCCGGCCGTGCCTACCTCGAGAACCTTCTCAACGAGGGTCGCTTCCGCAGGCAGATCGATGCCGTCTCTCTGCCGAACTTCGAGCGCGTGATCCGCCGCTCGGTCGAGCGCAGTGCGCTCCCGATGAGCCGGGTCCGGCTGCTCGTCCTGAACCACATGAAGTGGTCGTTCCATCGCTCGATCCTCGAAAAGGTCGGCATACCCGAGGAACGCTCGGTGTACCTGCGCGAGTACGGCCACCTCCAGTCGGCCGACCAGTTCGTCGGCCTCGATGTCGCTCTACGCGCCGGCACGTTCTCCCGAGGGCCGGTGGTCATGGCGGCCGCCGGCGCGGGGTACGTCTGGGGATCCACGGTCCTCTCCTGGGGGTGAGCCTACGAGTCCCGATCTCGCGACGTATCTCTCGACTCGCTTCGGCGACCGGACCGCCCTCATCGAACCCCGGCTCGGGCGAAGGTGGACGTACCGTTCGCTCGCCGAGGAGGCCGAGTCGTGGGCGGCGCTCCTCGAGGGGCGGGGCGTCGGCAGCGGGGATCGGGTAGCGCTCCTGGGGCCGAACCGGGGCTGTGCCGTCCCCCTCCTGATGGGGTGCTGGAAAGTGGGGGCCGCGCTCGCTCCCGTGAACCATCGCCTGGCGGCCGAGGAACTTCAGGTCGAGATGGCCCGCCTACAACTCCGTGGGGCGGTGGTCGAGGAGAGCCCGGAATGGACGGGCCGGATGCAGCGGTGGGTCCCCGGGGCCACCATCCCACTGCGCTCCCCGGATCCTTCGCCCGCGACGCGCGCGCGTGGCGTCCCGACCTCGGGCGAGTCGATCGGGCTCATCCTCTCGACCGGTGGTTCTACGGGACCCCCGAAGAGCGCGATGCTGAGCGTGCGGGCCATTCTTTCGAACGCGCTCAACACCGCGAGTTCCTGGGATCTGCGGCCGGACGACGTCGGGTTGCCTCTTTTCCCGTTCTTCCACACGGGCGGATGGAACGTCCTGCTCCTCCCGCTTCTCGCCGTCGGGGCCACGAGTGTCGTGCTCGAGCGGGCCGAGCCCGGTGCCGTCCTCGCGGAGATCCTACGGACCAAGGCGACCATCCTCTCGGCCGTGCCCACCACCCTGAGCGACTTGGTGCGCCTCCCGGGGTTCGAGGAGACCGACCTGGGTTCGCTTCGGTTCGCCAAGTCCGGGGGCGGTCTGACGCCGGAGCCGGTGGTCCGGCAGTTCCGGCAGCGGGGCATCGCGTTCTACCAGGGCTACGGGCTCACCGAAGCCGGTCCGAACCTGTTCTACTCGGCCCCGGAGGATCTCGACCGACCGGGATCGGTAGGGCGACCCACGCCTCTCGCGGAGCTCGTCCTGCGGAACGAGCGCGGAGACACCGACACCGAAGGCGAGCTGTGGGTGCGGGGGCCGTTGACGTTTTCTGGGTATCTCGGCGACTCGGCCGCGACCGAAGCCGCGATGGTCGACGGCTGGGTTGCCACCGGAGATCTCCTGCGGCGGGACGTCGACGGGTTTCACTACTTCGTAGGAC
>JABEUK010000093.1 GCA_013044425.1 Thermoplasmata archaeon
CCCCCTACCCGACTGGCCGCGCCGGCGAAAGGGCGACCCCGGCTCACCCTCCTCGGGTGCGTCGGGGCACTGTACTGGATCGCGGAGAGCGATGACGGGCTGGTGCTGGTCGATCAGCACGCCGCGAGCGAACGGCTGCTCTACGACGCGCTCCTCCGTGAGGGAAAACTCGCGCGCCAGGAGCTCGTTGAACCGATCACGATCCACCTCACGACCACGCAACGCACGGCCCTCCTGGCCCACGCTGAGGCGGTCCACTCCGCCGGCTTCACGGTCGAACCGTTCGGCGGGGACGCGCACCGGCTCCGGTCCCTACCCTCGTGGCGGGGCGGACGCGCCCGGGCCGAGGGACTGAACGCGCTCCTCGACGAGCTCGCCGCGGGTGCACGCCCGAGCGTCCCCGACGGGGCGATGGAACGCACGGCCGCTTCCATCGCCTGCCACGCGGCGATACGGGCCGGCGACCCGGTCTCCCCCGGGGAGATGTCCCGGATTCTCGGTGCGCTGTACGAGCGCGCGGAGGCGGTCTACTCCTGCCCGCACGGACGCCCGGTCCTCCTCCAGATCCCCCGCTCGCGGCTCGATCGCTGGTTCCTGCGAAGCGGCCCATGAGCCGGGGGCGACCCGCCTCCGAGCACGATCTCGCGGGCCCGGTGCGCCGCCATCTCGAGGCGCTCGGCTTCCGAGTCTGGATTGATCCGGACGGACGCGACTACTTCGACGTAGTGGCGAAGCGGAACGAGGAGGTCGGTCTCGTCGAACTCAAGCTCGCTGACGGGCCCCGCGTGTTCGCGCAAGCCCTCCGTCGGAGGGCTTGGGCGGATTGGGTGGCGGTCGCCGTGGCCTCCGAACGGCGCGCCGAGCGGTTGATGCGCGCGCGCACCTCCCCGCTCGCGCGTCGCGTGGGAATATGGCTCGTTCGCGGCGATACGGTAGACGTGCGGCGGGGGAGCCGGCCGTGGTCGGGCTCGGATGCCCCGTACGAATCGGAGCGGCAGGAGTTTCGCGCGATCCTCGATCGGCTCGCGAGCGGGGAGATCCCCTCCGGAGTGGAGTGGGGAGGGATCGGCCGGATGGTTCGCCGCGCGTCGGGAGGCCGAGGCTTCGCCGAGTACACGATCGAGGAGCTTACGCGCCGCGATGCGGCGGACGACTGAGCGTCGGTAGCTTCACAGCAGCCGGATCGCCTCGAGGTTGTACGGCACCCGGCTCTCGAGGTTGAAGCGCTTGTGCAAGCTCGACGAGAGATCGAGCGATTTGGACTCCTCGCCGTGGTTGAGGATGATCCGTTGCGGCCGCGGATCGAGCGACGCGACGAAGTTCATCAGCTGCACCCGATCGGAGTGGCCCGAGAACCCTTCGATCGTGGCGAGCTCCAGGCGCACGGTGACGCCGGACTGCCGTGGGCCTTCCATGAACGTCGCCTCGGAGAGTCCGCGTTGCAGACGCCGGCCGAACGTCCCATCGGCCTGGTATCCGACGAACAGGAGGCCGTTGTTCTCGTCGTGGGCCCAGGCGCGGAAGTACTCCATGACGGGCCCTCCGCTCATCATGCCCGAGGTCGCGAGCACGATGCACGGCTCCTTGGAATCGAGGATGCCCATCCGCATCGTGGAGGAGTCCACCCGGTGGAAGATGTCGGAGAGGAACGGGTTGTCCCCCTGCTGGAAGATCTGCGTGCGCAGCTGGCTGTTGAGGAACTCCGGATAGGCCGTGTGGATCGCGGTCGCCTCGAAGATCATCCCATCGAGGTAGACGGGGACCTGCGGGATCTTGCCCTCCCGCATCTTCTCCTCGAGGACGAGCATGACCTCCTGGGATCGGCCGACGGCGAACACGGGCACGATGAGGTGGCCGCGTCGGGACAGCACCTTGTTGACGAGGTGCGTGAAGTCCTCCGTCGCCTGTTGACGCGTCGGCTGGACGTCGCGGAACCCTCCATAGGTCGATTCGAGCACCAGCGTCTCGAGGCGGGGGAAGCGGTTCGTGGCCGGGTTGAACAGCCAGCTCCGTTCGAACTTGATGTCCCCGGAGTAGGCGAGGTTGTGATCCCCATCCCCCATATGGAAGTGACAGATCGACGACCCAAGGATGTGCCCGGCGTTGTGCAGCGTCAGTCGCACGTCGGAGGAGATGTCGGTGGTCTCGCCCCACCGCAGCGGGATCACCCGCTGGACGAGTTCCCGCACGTGGGAGGAATCGTAGAGGCCCTTGCGGGCCTCTTGGTTGACGACCTTGATCGCATCGAGCAGCATCAGCGTCATCAGGTCGCGGGTGGGAGCCGTGCAGTAGATCGGCCCCTTGTATCCATACTTGAGGAGCACCGGAACCAGTCCCACGTGGTCCAAGTGGGCGTGCGTGATCACGACCGCATCGAGCGAATCGAGCGGGAGGAGCTCCGGGGCGCTGAAGTACGGGGTCCGGTCGGAGCCGGGATCGAGCCCGCAGTCGATCATGATCTTCGAATTCTGGCTCGAGAGCAAGTGGGCGCTTCGGCCGACCTCGCGGTAACCGCCGAGAGCGGTGTTCCGGACCCAGAGCTTCTCGGGAAGTCGATCCCGAGCGATGCGCATCCCTACCTTCTTCAGAAACGCCCGTCGCTCGTCGAAGACGTTCCTCAGATGGATGCGAACCTCTTCGACCGTCTTCGACGGGATCGGGGGCGTACGGACGACGGTCGGGATCCAGCCGATCCGTCGCTTGAGATCGTTGAGCGTCGACCCGCCCCGGCCGATCGCGGCCCCGGGGTTCGACGCCTCGATGCTGACCTCGCCCGTCTCGGGCTCGAAGAACAGCTGGGGGATCTCCGCCTCGGGCGGGATCGTTTCGCGGATCAGCTTCTCCGCTTCCTTGGGGTCGATCAGGCTCGCGGGGTCGCTCCGGACCAGCACGCGGCGGTGGAGTCGCTGGGCAATCTGGCGAAGCAGGTCTCCGCCCGATAGGAAGGAGTCGAGCTGCTTCGTATACAGCACGATGTGCGGGCCCTCCAGCTCGATGTCGGTGACGACCACCGATTCGGGTAGCACCTCTCGCAGTGCCTCTTTGGTTTGCTCTATGAGCGAGTCGAAACTCATCTACTTCGGAAGGGGTTGGAGAGAAGGGGTTGGGCCGCGATCCAGCCCACGCGAAGGTTACGCGAGGACCGGAGGCAACGGGATCTTCAACGCCTTGAGGCGTTTATTGATTTCGTCGTCGGAGAATTCGTGGTATTCCTTGCTCGTGATCGAATGAACGAGATAGCCGTCCCCGCTCGCGCTGTCGCGCTTCATCGCAACGGTCAGGCCCCGTAGGGCCACGTCGACGCCGTCGGAGACCGAGAGTTCGCGGTTGTACGCCTCCTCCAAGACCCCGTAGGCGAAGGTCGATCCGCTCCCGACCGAGACGTACCGGTCCTCGATCGAGCCCCCGGCGGGGTCGACGGAGAACACGTGGCCGCCCTTCGCATCGAGGCCGCCCAGGATGAGCCAGGCATAGAACGGGAACATCCGGTTCCCCGAGAGGATGTTGGCGAGCAACGTCGCCGCGCCCTCGGCGCTGAGCTGGCCGTTGCGCCGCAGCCGGTAGAGTGAGACCTCGGCCCTGAGGTAGCGCGTAAGGGTCTGGGCGTCGCCGACCAGGCCCGCGATCGTGACACCGATGTTCTGGTCGATCTTGAACAACTTCTGGGTCTGCTTGTTCGCGATCATGTTGCCGGCGGTCGCCCGGCGTTCCGTTGCGAGGACGACCCCGTCCTTGCAAACGAGGCCGATCGTGGTCGTGCCTTTGAGCAGCCGGTCCTCATCCATCGCACTGACCCTGTTCTGCATCGATCGACCTCCCACCGAGGTGGGGAAGACGCCCGGGGGACCGTGGGTCGGTATATAACCGCTCGCGAAGGAATTACGCTCCCACCACCGACGGAAGTGCAGGTGCCTCCCGGCCGCTCGC
>JABEUK010000094.1 GCA_013044425.1 Thermoplasmata archaeon
GCGGGGCGAGGCCCCCCCCCCGGGTTCCCCTCCCGCCACTCGGGGAGAAGCTCGTTTCGGCTCACGGGATCGGTGAAGGTTGAGGAGAACCACATCACGCTCCCGAGGATCGGGCGGGTCCAACTGAAGGAGCGGGGCTATCTCCCCACGACCGTCCCCCTCCGTTCGGTTGCCGTGTCGGAGAGGGCGGGACGGTGGTACGTCAGCCTCGCGGTGGAGGAGGAACGGCGGTCTCCCCTACCGCCGATGGGCGAGGTGGTGGGCGTGGACCTGGGGATCCATGCCCTCGCTACGGTGAGTGACGGGACGGTCATCGAGAACCCGAGGTCGCTCGCGGCACGGACTCGTAAGCTCCAACATCTCCAACGGGAGGTATCGAGGAAGAGGAAAGGAAGCCACAACCGAGAGAAGGCCAAGAGACGATTGTCCCGGTGCCACGCGCGGGTCGCGGACCTACGCAAGGAGGCGCTCCACAAGGTCACGACGATGCTGGCGAGAACCAAGCCCATCATCGTGGTCGAGGATCTGCGCCCTGCGAACCTGCTCCGCAACCACTCGCTCGCCCGTTCCCTGTCGGACGCTTCCTTCGGGGAGTTCGTCCGGCAGTTGGAGTACAAGTGCAGGTGGTACGGGTCGTGCCTCATCCAGGCGGACCCGTTCTACCCGAGCACGAAGCGGTGCTCCTCGTGCGGCGCCATCCAGGAGATGCCGCTGTCGGAGCGATCCTATTCGTGCCCGTCGTGCGGGCTCGTCACGGACCGGGACCTGAATGCCAGTCGCAATCTTGCGATGCTTGCCGCCAGTTCGGCGGAGAGCCTAAACGCCTGCGGAGAGCGGAGGTCCATGCCGGAAACGGCAGGTGCCGCCCAAGGAATCAGGAACCCAGCATCATCCGTGCTCGTCACGGATGTCTAGGTATGGGAGAACGGAACCTCTCGATCGCGAGCGTCGGATGGATCCCGTAGAGGCGGGAGATCCACTCGTCCGCCATCGGTCCGGCGCGTGCACGGGTCGCTACCGGATGGGCCCCTGACCGGGGCCGGCGCCCGTTCGCGCTTATATTTCGGCGGCGGTCGAGGCGCTCCGATGGGCATCACGGACTGCCATGTCCACATCAATCCCGTCTGGGAGATGCGCCCGGACGCGCTCCAGCTCATCGGGCATATCGATCCAGAGCTCGCGCGGATGGTCCACGAGCCACGGCTCTTCCTGGACATGCTCGACCGCTCCGGGGTCGAGCGGGCGGTGCTGGTCAACTACGTCGCGCCGGAAGTGATCGGCTACACCGAGAAGGCGAACGCGTTCGTAGGCGAGTACGCCCGAGCCGACCCGGACCGGCTCATCGCGGTCGGAGGCATCTCGCCCGACCACCCCAAGCCCGCGGAGGAGATCCGACACCTCGCCGAGGCGCTCGGCATCCGAGCGTTGAAGCTGCATCCCCCGCACCAGCTCTTCCGCCCCAACGATTACGCGGAGGGCCAGCATCCGGGCCTCTCAGAGATCTACGCCGCGTGCGCCCGGCACGCGCTCCCCGTGATCTTCCACACGGGCACGTCGATCTTTCCACGCGCCCGGAGCCGCTTCGGGGACCCGCTCCTCGTGGAGGACGTGGCCCTCGACTACCCCGAACTGACGATCGTGCTCGCCCACGGGGGTCGACCGTTCTGGACGGAAGAGGCCGTCTACCTCGCTCGTCGGTTCCCCAACATCTGGCTCGAGATCTCCGGTGTCCCTCCGACGAGGCTGCTCTAGTACTTCCCGGTCCTGCCCCGCATCTCGGACAAGGTCCTCTTCGGCAGCGACTGGCCGGGGCCCGGGGTCAAGGGGATCGGCGAGAACCTCGCGCAGTTCCGCGCTCTGGGGCTGCCCGAGGAGGCGCAGCGGCGCATCCTCGAGGAGAATCCCCGTCGCGTGTTCCGGCCCCGCTAGCGTCGGGTGCGGCGAACCGTCGCGTTCGCGAACGTGGCGGCTCCGAACCGCCCCTCGTCCAAGACCTGGACGCGATCGGGAGTGAAGCGGAAGAAGGCCAGCGTTCTCAATCCGTCCGCGAGGAGCCGATCCTGCGGGGTCCGCCCGCGCAGGTACTGCGCATAGCGGGGGAACCGGCGCGCGTAGACCCGGCGTGCGGTCTTCGTCGCCGCGCCCGCGACCCGACGCCCCGTCCCGAACAGCTGCGCGCCCCGGTCATCGCCGCCCCAGCGCTGCGTCGAGCGAAAGATCGTCAGGGCCATCGACGGGTTCCGCAGGAGGTTCTGCGCGTGCGCGGCCGCCGGATCGGAGATGTAGTAGAACTCGAGATCGGGGGTGTAGGCGACGAACGCGGTGTTGATGTGCGCCCGGTGTCCCGGAGTGACGGTCGAGATCGAGGCGATCGAAGTCTCCGCCAGGATGTGCGCGAGGCTCGCCCGTACGGCGCTCTCCGCGAACGCGCGAGACTCGAGACGGACGACCACGGTTCCCCCATCGGCCCCGGCACTAAAGGCTTCGGTCCGCCGATCCGCGCTCCCCGCAGAGCGAACGTGAGGGCTTACATACCTCACCCGTCTCGTTAGGCCGTGACCGATCCCTCCAAGCCGGACGCTCCCGAAGAAGCTCCGGCTCCCTCGGAGCCCGACGCCGCTCCCCCCGCGGCCGAAGCGATCGAGGCCGGCGAAGACGTCGGCCGACTCCCCCTTCCTCGGAAGAGCCGCGGCGAAGCCTTCGGCATCGCGAGCCGACTGCTCGGCGCCGCGCGGATCCAGGTCATGTGCGACGACTCGATCTCAAGGATGGGTCGTATCACGGGCAAGATGAAGAAGAAGATGTGGATCCGAGAGGGCGATCTCCTCATCGTGCGCCCCTGGGGATTCCAGGAAGGAAAGGCCGACATCATCTTCCGCTACAGCCGCACGCAGGCGCAGTACCTCTCCCGCCGCAAGCTCCTGCCGACCTCGATGGATCTGTTCGGCGCACCCGATGCACCCCCCTCCGACTCGGTCCCACCCACGGCCACCTGAACCAAGATGACGGCCCCGGCCGCCCCCCGCATCGATTCGCTCGAGATGGCGGTCGCCGAGGAGAACGCGGTCGCGCTCGGGGTCCCCATCGACGCCCTGATGGAGAACGCGGGACGCGCGATCGCCGAAGAGGCGGCGCGTCGGCTCTCCGCTCCACCCTCCCGGATTGGGATTCTCGTCGGAATGGGCAACAACGGGGGCGATGCCATGGCCGCGGCGTACTACCTCTCCCAGTGGGGCTACCAAGCCGAGGCGTGGCTCGTCCGGCCCGCGACGGAGATCCGCTCGCGCGCCTCGCGACGCTGCTTCGAGCGGATCGAGCGCCGCGGCATGGTCCATCTGCGGCTCCCGCGGCCGGAAGAACTTGCGAACCTGACGATGCTGGTCGACGGCCTGCTCGGCACCGGACAGTCCGGACCGTTGCGTCCACCGTACCGGGAGGCGGCGGCGCTGGCGAAGGCGAGCGGTGTGCCGATCCTCTCGATCGACGAGCCCACCGGGATCTCGGACCCGGACGGCCTGCGCCCTCGCTGGACCGTAGCCCTCACCGCCCTCAAAGAGCGCATGGTCGCGGAGAACTCCGGAGAGATCATCGTCCGGGACATCGGCATCCCGGCGGACGCCTGGCTGCGCACGGGGCCCGGCGAGTTCTATTTCTTCCCGAGGAGCCGGACCGTTCGCGAGGCCCGCCGCTCGGCCCGCGTCCTCGTCATCGGGGGAGGGCCGTACGCCGGAGCTCCCGCGCTCGCGGGCCTCGCGGCGCTGCGCTCGGGCGCGGAGCGCGCCACGGTGCTCACCCCGGCCAGCGCGGCGCTTGCGGTGCAATCGTTCAGTCCGAATTTGGTCGTCCGCGCTGTCGGGGCCGATCACTTCCGACCCGCGGACGTGGAGACGATCGTCGAGGAGATCCGCAGCGCATCCCCCCGGGCCATCGTGATGGGGATGGGCGCCGGCCGAGATCCCGATACCGTCGGGGCCCTCGCTGCGGTGCTCGAGCGCCTGCGAGCGACGACGCCGTTCGTGGTGGACGCGGACGCCCTCGGTGCCGTTCCGGCTGCCGGGTCCGGGAGCATCGATGAGCCGGGCCCGGGACTGCTCGCCACCCCGAACGCCGGCGAGTACCACCGATACTTCAGCGGGCCGAGCGACGCGGGGCTCTCGGAACGCATCGAGCACGCCCGGCGCTCGGCGCTGGATCGGCGCCTCGTGCTCGTAGTGAAGGGCGATCCCGACATTCTCACCGACGGAGATCGGACGTTCCAGAACTACCACCATCATCCCTCGGCCACCGTCAGCGGCGTCGGGGACGTCCTGGGCGGCGTGCTGGGGAGCCTGCTCGCCCAGGGAGTCCCAGCGCTGCACGCCGCCCGGCTCGCAACCTATTGGGTCGGCGAGGCCGGCATTCGGGCGGCGGCTCGGGAGGGCCGGGGGCTCGTCGCCACGGACGTCATCGAGGAGATCCCCCACGCGCTCGTCGGGGGGCTCGCCCGCATCGAGCGCGCGGCTTGATCGCGCGGCTCAGGCATATCGGACGCGGCCCCGGATCTCTTTCGCCCGGGTGCGAACCGCGCTCTGGCCGTCCGGATTGCCGATCGCATATCCTTCGTGGAACGCGCGGATGAGCGCCTCGCTCTCCGGGCTCAGCGCTCGTAGGTCCTCTTCGACAAGGTGGAGATCGATGCCAAGTTCCTCGACCCCCGGGCTCCGAGTGCCCATCGATAGATCGAGCAGCGCGGGCGGGCCTTCCGGCCCGTCCGGATAGAGGACGTTGGAGCTGGTCAGGTCCCCGTGAGAGATCCCGCCGGCGTGCAGCTTGCCGAGCGCCATCCCTAGGGAACGGACGGCTCCGCGCACGAGCGTGGGCGCGAGGTTCGGATCTTCGAGGATCGACTTCAAGGTCGGCCCCGGGAGTTCTTCGAGAACGAGCCGGTGGTGGAGCACGTCCACGTCGTAGACGATGGGCGTGCGCACGCCGGCGCGACGGGCGTCGACGAGCAGCCGCGCTTCCGTCCGGGTTCTCTCGCGGCGCAGGCGCTCGTCCAGCGCCTTGGGCCGATAGCCCTTGGCCTCGCGGTCCTTTACGATCGCCGGGAACCCCCACCAATCGACCGCGCGCAGGGTCGCCTCCGCGCCCCGGTGGACCAGTCGACCCGACGCGGGAGGGCTGCCGTCCGTCTTCGGTTTGCCCACGTCCACTTCTCCGGTCCTCCGCGCGCCGTGACCTCGCACCGCGGCGGGGGGAACCGAAGACCCACGCCGGAGGCCTACTATAGCCTGGCCCCGCGAGCGGGCCACAAGGTCGCCCGGGCGGCGGCGCCGCGCCCTTGCGAGGGGTAGGAGGATGCGTTATTTGGCAGGCGTACCTCGACCGGACGAGGTCGGACGATGGCAGCCACGGGCCTGGTCGGGAAGAAGAGCGAGGAAGACGGAGTCGAGCTGTTGATCCTGAAGCACCCGCCGGTCAACGCGCTGAGCACGTCGCTCCTCAGCGAGCTCGATGCGCAGATCCGGCAGCTCGCCGCCAACACGAGCGCGCGCGCCCTGGTCCTGACGGGAGACGGCCAATTCTTCAGCGCGGGCGCCGACCTGAAGGAGATGGCGACGCTCGGGCTCGACCGGGCCGTGGAGATCGTCCGCAAGGGCCACGATCTCTTCGGCCGCATCGCGGCGCTCCCCGTGCCCGTGATCGCCGCGATCAACGGTCTAGCGCTCGGCGGTGGCCTCGAGCTCGCCCTCGCCTGCGATCTCCGGGTGGCGGGAGAATCCGCGAAGCTCGGAGCCCCCGAGGTCAACTTCGGTCTGATGCCCGCGTACGGTGGCACGCAGC
>JABEUK010000095.1 GCA_013044425.1 Thermoplasmata archaeon
ATGCGTGTCGTGCGGCCTCGCTGGGCCGGCCGACCGCATCGCCGCGACGAACATCGCGGCGAGGGCCGGAGTCGACCGGCCCATCGTAGCGGGGAGTGAGGAGACGTGGGGACATGTTTCCGACCTCAGTTACAAGCCATCGATTTCAATCGGTGGTCGTTGACGGAGAAGGAGCTCCAGCCCCGGGTGAAGGCGTTCTGGATGCCGGGCCGCACCACCGTGCGCGAT
Source organism: Thermoplasmata archaeon (assembly GCA_013044425.1). Lineage (GTDB taxonomy): Archaea > Thermoplasmatota > Thermoplasmata > Lutacidiplasmatales > UBA184 > Lutacidiplasma. Next base: position 229 of record JABEUK010000095.1, read on the forward strand.
GCGGTCCTCCAGATCTCCTTCGAGGAGGCCCACCACATCGGCGAGCTCATCGGGGCGATGTGGCGACTGAACATCGAACCGCCCGCGATGACCTGGATCGAGCTGCGGCCCGGTCGCCGGGGCCCGAAGCGGCGCCGCGCCTAGGCGATCGGCTCACCGGTCGGCCCGATCGAACTCTTCGCGCATGCGGATCCGCCGCCGGGTCCGGTGGTACGTCACGGCGAAGCGGTGGGCTTCGTCGCGCACCGCCCGCAAGAGGAGCATCGGCGGGGAGTTCGGGTTGGGGCGCCGCGGCTCCGCCCGGTCCGGCTCGTAGATCTCCTCCTCCCGCTTGGCGAGGCCGACCGTCGGGATCTGCTCCGCGAGACCGAGCGCGGCGAGCGAGCTGAGCGCGCTCCCGAGCTGCCCACGCCCGCCGTCGATCAGGAGGAGGTCCGGAAGGATCTCCGCTTCGGCCACGCGTCGGAGGAAGCGCCGTCGTACCACTTCCGCGACCATCGCAAAATCGTTCGTTCCTTCCACGGACCGGATGCGGAAGCGCCGGTACTCCGACTTCTTCGGCGCGCCCCGCTCGAAGACGACGAGCGATCCCACGGCGTTCGATCCTTGGAAGATCGAGATGTCGATTCCCTCGATGCGGTTCGGGATCGTGGGCAGTTCGAGCAGGCTCTGCAGCGCGAGGAGGACCTCACGCGGAGCGGGGCGCGCCACCACCTGATCGACGCTCGCCCGCGCGAGGCGTTCCGCGAGCCGCCCGAGCGAGGCGTACCGGCCCGTGGGGTGGAACTGGACCTCGATGCCCCGGCTCGCGAACAGTTCGTCCACGGTCGCGTCGATGCCCGCCGGCCTCGGACCGTGCACGTAGATGCGCTGCGGGAGCTCGAGACGGCCGCCGTAGTACTGCGCCAGGAACTGGCGGAGCGTCTCGCCCGGATCGGGCAGATCGTCCGCCGGGACCTCGAGGAGGTGCGGCTCCGTGCCGCGGACCTCGCCGTCCACGACGTGCAGGAGACCGACGGCGACCCGGAGGGTGGCGGGGTCTTGGGAGTACGCGAGGGCGAGGACATCCGCGCGTCCCGTCCCGGGGCCGATCACGCTCTGCCGCTCCCCGAGCGCGCCGAGCCCCGCGAGCGCGTCCCGCAGGAGCGCCGCCCGCTCGAACTCCTGGCGGCCGGCGGCGGCCCGCATCTCCGCTTCGAGGGTCGGTCCCACGGGCTCTCCCCGGCCCCGGAGGATCTCTCCGACCCGGTCGAGCGTCGCTCGATACTCGGTCGGTCCGACCGCGCCGATGCACGGGGCGCTGCAGACCTTGAGGTGATAGTACAGGCAGGCCTCCTTCGGGAGGCGGGCGCAGCGCCGGAGACGGAAGGTGTCCGCGAGCAGGTGTTGCACGCTGCGCGCTTCGCGGGCGCTCGTGTACGGACCGAAGAGGATCGAGCGGCCGTCCCGGCGCGGCCGACGGACGATCAGCAGGCGAGGGAACTCCTCGCGGGTGGAGATCGAAAGGTACGGGAAGCTCTTGTCGTCCTTGAGCAGCGTGTTCATCGGAGGCTGGTACTGCTTGACCAGGTTCGCCTCGAGCAGGAGCGCCTCGCGCTCGCTCGAGGTAGGAACGAACTCGACGCTCGCGCTCTGGGCGAGGATCGTGCCGTCCTTCTCGATCTTGGCGCGGAGGTGGTCGAGCACCCGACGGCGCAGGCTGCGGGCCTTCCCGACGTAGACGACCGCCCCACGCGCCGACCGGAACAGGTAGACGCCCGGAGCGTCCGGACCCCGGCGGAACCCGTCTCCGCTCGCGACCGCGAGCTCGCTCGCGGGGACGAAGGAGCGGGGGTCGCCCGCCGGGCTCCCCGTCATGCCCGCGCAACCGAGAGCCGCGGAGCGGCCCGCCGGCCGAGGAGCGGCTTGAGAAACTGTCCGGTGTGGGACGCCGCGACCGCGGCGATCGCCTCGGGGGGCCCTTGAGCGACGACATGGCCCCCGGCGTGGCCCCCCTCCGGCCCGAGGTCGATGATCCAGTCGGCGGCCTTGAGAACGTCCAGGTGGTGCTCGATCACGACCACCGTGTTCCCGCCTCCGCGCAACCGGAACAGCACCTCGAGCAGGCGCTCGACGTCCGCGAAATGCAGGCCCGTCGTCGGTTCGTCCAGAAGATAGAGCGTCCGGCCCGTGGGAGGCTTGGCGAGCTCGAAGGCGATCTTGATCCGCTGGGCCTCTCCTCCGGACAGGGTCGTCGAGCTCTGGCCGAGGGAGACATAGCCGAGGCCCACGTCGGACAGGAGCGAGAGGCGCCCGGCGATCCGACGGTGGGTCGAGAAGAACGCAGCCGCCTCATCGACCGTCATCTCGAGGACATCGGCGATCGATTTTCCCTTGAACTTCACCTCGAGGGTTTCCGAATTGAACCGACGGCCATGGCACTCTTCGCACGCGACGTAGACCGCGGGGAGGAAGTGCATCTCGTAGCGCAGGACCCCATCGCCCTCGCACGCCTCGCAGCGGCCGCCCGCGACGTTGAAGCTGAAACGGCCCGGTGCGAAGCCGCGCGCCTTCGCGTCAGGTAGACCGGCGAACAGTTCGCGGATCGGGGTCCAGACGCCCGTGTACGTGGCCGGGTTGCTCCGCGGGGTCCGGCCGATCGGGGCCTGGTCGATGAGGAGGACCCGGTCGATGGCATCGATCCCCTCGATGAAATCGTGCTTGCCGGGCGGCTCTCGGCCGAGCCCGAGGTGGCGCCGGACGGCCTTGTACAGGATCTCCTGCACCGCGGTCGACTTGCCGCTCCCCGAGACGCCGGAGAAGGCGACGAGAAGGCCGAGCGGGATGCGGATCGGATCGCCTTGGAGATTGTTCTCGTGGGGGCCGTGGATCGTGAGCCACCGGTCCGTCGGGGCCGGGCGCTTGTCGGGGACCGCGATGCTCCGACGACCGGCGAGGAAATCCGCCGTGGCCGACCGCGGGGCGTTGGCGATACCGGAGGGGATGCCCGAGTAGAGGACCTCTCCGCCGTGCACCCCGGCGCCGGGGCCGAGATCGACCAGCCAGTCGGCTTCGCGCATCGTCATCTCGTCGTGCTCGACGACGAGGAGGGTGTTGCCGAGATCGCGGAGGGTCTTGAGGGTCGCCAGGAGCCGAGCGTGGTCCCGCGGGTGAAGGCCGATCGACGGCTCGTCCAGGATGTACAGCACTCCGACGAGTCCCGAGCCGATCTGAGTGGCGAGGGCGATGCGCTCGGCCTCTCCCCCCGAGAGCGTGGCGCTCGCGCGGTCGAGCGAGAGATAGGTGAGGCCCACGTTCTGGAGGAACCCGAGGCGGGCGCGGACCTCCTTGACGACCTGGCCGACGATCTGCTCGTCGTGCTCGGTCAACGTCAGGGTCCGGAACATGGGGACGAGCTCCCCGACGGTCATCCCGACGATCTCCGAGATCGATTTCCCGAGGACCGTGACCGCGAGGCTCTCCGGTTTGAGACGGCGACCCTCGCACTTGCGGCACGGGTGGAACGTCATGAAGCCGAGATAGTACTCCTTCGCGCCCTCGCTCTTGGTCGACTTCCACCGGCGTTCGACCGCCGGGACGAGGCCCTCCCGCAACCAGCCCCCGAGCCACCAATGGGACGCCCGGCCCGCACCGACGTCGGGCCCCCGCGCGGTCCCGTACATGAGGGCCTGCCAGCCTTTCTCGTTGAGCTCCCGCACCGGTCGGCGCGGCTCGTAGCCGAACATCGCTGCGAACCGCGTGATCGCGCTCGAGCTCGGGGTGAGGCCCCAGACCGAGATCGCCCGCGAGAGCGGCTTGTCCTTGTCCGGGACGATCAGGTCGGGGTCCGCATGCAGCGTCGCCCCGATACCGGAGCACTCCGTGCACGCCCCGAACGGGCTGTTGAACGAGAACATCCGAGGCGTCAACTCCTCGATCGAGAAGCCGCACTTCGGGCACGCCCGGCGGCTCGAGAACATCTGCCGGACGCCGCCCGGTCGACGGACCACCACGAGTCCATCGGCCATCTTCCGAGCCAGCTCGACCGCCTCAGCGAGCCGCGCCGCTTCCTCCGGGGCGACCTCGAAGGTGTCGATGACGACCTCGATCGTATGCTGCTTGTTCTTGGCGAGCCGGATCTCCGGACCGGGCAGCCGGACGTCGACCCCGTCGATCGCGAAGCGCCGGTACCCCTGGCTGCGGAGCGAATCGAGGACGTCCCGGTGCTCGCCCTTCTTCGAGCGGACGACCGGGGCGACGAGGTCGATCTTCTCTCCCTTCGCCTGGGACTGGATCGATTCGACGATCTTGTCGACCGACTGCGGAGCGATCTCCTCCCCGTCGTTCGGGCAGTGGGGGACCCCGATCCGGGCGAACAGGAGACGGAGATAGTCGTAGATCTCGGTCACCGTACCGACGGTCGAGCGGGGATTGCGGCTTCCGGCCCGCTGCTCGATGGCGATCGCCGGCGACAGGCCCTCGATCGAATCCACATCCGGCTTGTCCATCTGGCCGAGGAACTGGCGCGCGTACGCCGATAGGCTCTCGATGTAGCGTCGTTGGCCCTCGGCGTAGAGGGTGTCGAACGCGAGGGAGGACTTGCCCGAACCGCTGACCCCCGTGATCACGATGAACCGGTTGCGGGGAAGATCGATCGAAACGTCCTTGAGGTTGTGCTGACGCGCGCCGCGGATTCGGATTGCATCGGAGGGCTCGGGCATAGACTGCGCTAGTACCTACGCGGGAAGGAGCTCACGAACGGTCGCTTCCAGTCGCTCGAGGACGTGCTGCTGGATCCGACCCCCCAACTCGGCCGAAGCGGGACGGGTGTCGCCGACCACGCTCTCGGGCCACTCCTCCAGTGATCGGGTACCGGGGACGAACGGGCTCCCGCGGTGCGGGACGACCGGTCGCGCCGGGCCCACGGTCTGGGGGGCGAGGAAGAGGACGCGGGAGGTCTCCATGACTCCGGCGTGGCCATCTGTCGCGGGCGACTCCTTTCCGCGGAGCTCGTAGACGAAGTCGTAGTCCGATAGGACGACGATTCGCACGTTCGGATAGGAGCGGATCGTCTCCCCCGCGGCCTCGCGCAACGCCGCCATGTGACCGCGCTCCGCATGCCCGGAGAGGACCAGGATCCGCCGCACGCCCATCCGAGCGAACTCGAGGAGCACGCCTTGCGCCGATCGCTGGAGATCCCCGATCGACATTGACACGGTCCCCGGAAACGGTCGCGCTTCCGGGCAGGCGCCGTACGGGAGGGTCGGAGCGACGATCCCCTCCACCCGATCGGCGAGGGAAGCGGCCGTGGATTCGGCCTGGATCTGATCGGCGCCGAGAGGCAAGTGCGGTCCGTGGGCCTCGAGCGCTCCGACCGGCAGGATGAGCAACGGGTTCGTCTTCATCCGCGCCTCCCACGTCCGGGAGTCGAGCTCGACCAACCGATGGCTAGCCATAGGAAGAACGACCCGCCATGGCTATTTAAGTCGGGACGAGAGCCGGTGAAACAGTGGCCCCGTCGGCGGGTCCATCCTTACGGGGGAGCCGGACCGGTGTCCACGGGGGCCGCCGCGGTCTCGGTCGAGGCGGTGGCCCTGCGCCGGCGCGAGCCCGTCGCGCGGGCGCTCGCCGTGCGCTTCGCGCCGTCCTTCCGAGCGGCCTTCCCTTTCGCCCGGGCCGCGCTCTTCTTCGCCTTGGCCGCGACCGCCTTCGCCTCCGCGCGGGCCTCGGCCTTCTCCTTCTTCGCCTTCTCCGCCACGGCGCGCGAGGGACAGTTCGGGTTGATGCACAGCGTCCACGGCGGGCGTCCGGCTTCGATGGCCGTGACGACCGGGGCGTGGCAGACGGGGCACGGAGGCTGGTCCTTCTCGAGCTTGCCTCGTTGCGGCAGCGGGTACGTCGTCCGGCACTCCGGATAGCCCGTGCAACCGACGAATCGCTTCCCGAGGAAGGAGTAGCGGATCTCGAGCGGCTTGGAGCAGGCGGGACAGACCCCGATCCGGAACGCCTTGTCGTGCTCGGTGCACTCCGGGTTGATACAGTATAGGTCCGGCCGTTGCCCCCGGAAGACGATCTTCACCCGCGGCACCTTGCACACGCCGCACAGGAAATCCGGAGCGGGCTCGATGAAACCGGCCGATGGGAGGGAGTAGCTTGCGGTGCAGTTCCCCGGGTTGTTGGAGCACTGGACCCAGCGCGTGCCGCGCGGGCTCCGTTGGATCCGCAGCGCACCGCCGCACTTGATGCAAGGTCCGACGAAATGCTGGCGGTCGAGAGCCCCGGTGAGCGTTCCGCGGACCCCTTCGGTGTTCGCGGCCAGTAGGAGGTACGCCTCGCGCAGCATCTCGCGCGACTCGGAGAGGACCTCCGCCTTCGGCTTCTTCGACTCGGCCACCCGCTGCATGTCCTCCTCCAGCTGGTGGGTCATCTCCGGCCGCGTGACGAGCGGCGCGTAGGCCTTCAGCGCCTCCGTGACCGCGATGCCCGTCGTGGTCGGCTCGAGACCGCGCTGGTTGATGTAGTGCCGATCGAACAGCTTCTGCAGCACGTCGTGGCGCGTGCTCTTCGTGCCGAGCCCGAGGCGCTCCATCTCCTGGATGAGGGTTCCCTGGGTGTACCGGCGGGGCGGCTTGGTCTCCTCCTGCTGGAGCTTGATCTCCTCGAGGCCGATCGTCTCGCCCACCGCGAGCACCGGCACGGCCGTCTCCTCCGGCTGGTAGTACGGATAGATCCGATACCACCCGGGATCGGTGATCGTCTGCCCATGCACATCGAACTTCTCGCCTCGGACGTCGATCTTCCCTGTGCGCTTCAGCCCGATGGCATCGGGACCGACGGTCGCGAGGAAGCGGCGGACCACGAGCTCGTAGATCCGGGCCGCGTCCGGCTTCAGCTTCTTCGGATCGATCGCGGCGGTCGGGTAGATCGGAGGATGGTCGGTCGTCTCGATCCGTCCGCGGGTGGCACGGAAGGACGGTTGTGCGAGGACGAAGTCGGCGGCCTCCTTGAACGGGGTCTCGCGGAACTTCTCGGCGAGCGTGCGCAGACCGAGCCCGCGCGGGTAGACGGTGTTGTCCGTACGCGGGTAGCTGATGATCCCCTGGGTGTAGAGATCCTCCGCGATGCGCATGACCATCGAAGCGCCGAGCCCCATGCGCGTCGCTTCGGCGACGAAGAGCGTAGTGGAGAAGGGGATCGGGGGACGGCGCCGGGTCTCCTCTTCCTTGAACTCCGCGACCGAGCCTTCCGTGGCGCCCGCGACCTTCGCGAAGACCCGATCGGCCTCCGCCTGCACCTCCCAGGTCCCGTGCTCGTGCGTGATGCGGAACGTCTCCGTTCCCTTGCGCGCTGTCGCGACGAGCTGCCAGTACGGGGTCGGCTGGAACTCCTTGATCGCTTGGTCGCGTTCCACGAGCAGCGCGAGCGTCGGGGTCTGGACCCGGCCGACGGAGAGGAACCCCTTCCCTCGTTGGTTCGCGGTCAGCGAGATGTAGCGCGTGAGGAGCGCTCCCCAGACGAGATCGATCTCCTGCCGGGCCTCGGCGGCCTCGGCGAGCGCCCGGTCGAGCAGTTCGAGATGGGCGAAGCTCTGCTCGATGGCGTCCCGGGTGAGCGCGCTGTAGCGGGCCCGCTTGACCTCGATGTCGGGGTGGACCTTCTGGAGGAGCTCGAGGCACTCGAGCCCGATGAGCTCCCCTTCGCGATCGAAATCGGTCGCCAGGATGACGCGGTCGAACTCCCGCACGATCGATTGGAGCGTGCCGACGATCGAGCCTTCGGTCACGCGCTTGAGGGGCGCGGCCTCCAAGAGCTTCGGCAGCGACTCGAGCGACCACTCCGCGAGCTCCGGGGGGTAATCGAGCTCGACGATGTGTCCGCGAAGCCCCACGACCGCGTACGCTCCGTCCGGCCGCTCGAAGCGGAACACGTTCGTGCCCTCGACGCGAGAGCGTTGCATGTGACCGTCGGAGAGCACGACGGCGATGCGGAGCGCGGTGTTGAACTTCTCCGCGACGACGAGCGAGCGTTGCATCGGACGACCCGGCGCAACTAGTCCGGCGCCGGTAGATAAGGCGATGGGCGGATTCCTGACGGAGAACGTTCTCGAACGCGTGCGCACGCGTCCGGAGAACGCCGTTCTTCCCGTCGGGTCCCCGGACCCTTGGACGCACGCTATTATAACCGGGCGATTGAGTGGGCCCTCCCAGTGCCGCGGTAACTCAGTTTGGGAGAGTGCAAGACTGAAGATCTTGAAGCCGCCGGTTCAAGCCCGGCCCGCGGCACTCCTCCGGTCCGGCGCGATCGGTCGGTTCAGCCGCGCTTCGGCACGAACCACACATCCGTGATCGAGTACTTCGGCTCGGGATCGAAGCGCGCCTCGACCGGCATGCCGATGTAGATCTCCGACTCGACGCACTCCTTCAGGCGGACGAGCAGCAGGCTGTCGGCGCCCTCGAACTCGACCATCGCGAGGTTGTATGGCGTCTCCTTCAGGAACGCCTCGCTGCCGTAGTGGCACGTGGTCCAGGAGTGGAGGCGGCCGCGGAGCGGAAGATCGATCCATTCGGTGGGCGCGCCGCACGCCATGCAGTGGCCGCGCGGGGTCGCGTAGACCGTCCGGCAGGACTTGCGCGTGCACTTCGAACCCTTGAGCTTCCCATCGGCGAGCGCGAGGAAGAACTCGGTATCCTCGGCGTAGCTGTGGATGTAGTTGATCGAGTACGGGTAGCGGATGATCAGACTGTCGATGCCGTTCGCGTCCCGATAGATCGCGCGGCCGCTGAGGCCGAGCTCCTCCTGGACCTCTCGGAACTTGGAGAAGACCGGTGGACGGGTCGTCACGGGCGGTACCCCCGCTCGAGGATCGAGACCGTCACGGCCGACCCCGTTCCCGCGTGACTGTGGATCGCGCCTCGGCGCGCGTTCGGGATCTGGAGCGTCTTGTTCCCGAAGTGCTTGGCGATGCGTCCCTGCAGTTGCCAGAACGCGAAGACCGCCTGCATCAGACCGGTCGCTCCGACCGGGTGGCCGCAGGCGATGAGCCCTCCGGAAGGATTGACCGGGAGGGCGCCCGCGTTCGGCGTCGGGAAGGGGTACTGAATGTTGGACAGGAACGGGTCGCCCCGCTCCGTGAAGTCGTATCCCTCTCCGTACCGACAGAGCCCGAGGTCCTCGTACGTCTGGATCTCGCTCGAAGCGTAGGCGTCGTGGAGCTCGATGAAGTCGAGCTCGCGGCGCGGATCGGTGATCCCCGCCATCCGGTACGCCTCGATGCCGGCCGCTCGGCCCGCGCGGAAGGAGTGGATCCCCGGGTAGTCGAGATCCGCGTAGTCGTTCGCCGTCTCCGTGGGGAGGAGCGGCACCTTCCCGAACGGGCGGTCGGCGAGACGCATCGTGTCGGTCCCCGTGCCGACGCCGGTGATGCGGATCGGTCGGTCCGTGAACTCGCGCGCCCGGCGCTCGTCACAGAGGATCGCGACCGCGGCTCCATCGCTCATGGTGCAGATCTGCTCGCGGACCAGCGGGTAGCTGATCATCTCGCTCTGGAGCACCTGGTCGACGGTGAGCCGCTTCGGGTACTGCGCGTACGGGTTGTACAGCGCGTTCTGGTGGTTCTTGACGGAGACGAGCGCCATGATCCGGCTGCCCTCGGCCGTCGCCCGGCGCTGGGCCTCGCGCTCGTCGGTGATGTGCGCGAACTTCGTTCGGCGGAGGTACTCGTAGATGTGCCGCTGGACCATGAGGGCGTAGTAGCCCGTGTAGAACCCACCGAGCGGGAAGTCGAAGTTCGTGTCCGAGGCGAGCGCGATGAACTCGTTGCCCTTC
>JABEUK010000096.1 GCA_013044425.1 Thermoplasmata archaeon
ACGTAGGCGTCCTTGAGGGCGGGATCCTCGGGGCGTTCCTTCAGCGACCTGCGGGCGGCTCGGACGGCGTCGTACGCGCGCGCATCCTCCTCGATCCCGCGCAGGAAGTCGGCCCGGGCCGTGGTGCACTCCTGCCGCGTGGACACGAACTCGGCATCGGGAGCTGCCGGGAGGATCGAATAGGAGAGGACCATCTCCCCGAGCGCCGCGCCGAGCGCGCCGGCGGCCGCCGAGGCGCTACCTCCTCCCGGGGTCGCTGTCCGCGCCGCGAGGCGGGACGAGAACGACGCGAGGGGCTCCGCGCCCGGCGCGTCCGAGGAAACCGCCCGGATCTTTCGCTCCAGGATCGTGGAGCGATCGAACCGGTTCAGCTGAAGATAGAACTCCGCCGCATCGAGGAGGGCATCCTCGGGAACCACGCCGACGATCTCCGATTCCTCGACGCCCACACCAAAACGTTCCGCCTCGCGCCGCACCTGCTCGAGCGCTCGGTGGATCGGCGTCTTGCGATAGTCCGTGAGGTTCATGGAGACCTGCGCGCGGTTGCGCTCCTTGATCTCGAATCCCAGCGCACGGACCTCCGCGAGCCCGCCGTCCCGAGAACGGACGGCTTTGGCGATCTTCTTCGCGATGGCGACGTCGGGCGTCGTGAGGTAGGCGTTGAACGCGATCAGGACCGGCCGAGCTCCGATCGCCACGGCTCCGGCGGTAGGATGGACCCGGGGCTCGCCGACGTCCGGCGCGCGGTCCGGGTTCTTGCCCATCTCCTCTCGTATCCCCTCGAACCCACCGGTCCGGACCGCGGGAAGGTCCACCCGCTCCGGTCGTCGCGCCGCAGACCCGTAGAAGTAGACGGGTATCCCCAGTTCCTTCCAGACGCGCTCGCCTAGACGCTCGGCGAGGCGCACCGCGTCCTCGATCGTGGACCCGCCGAGGGGCACGAACGGGACCACGTCCGTTGCGCCCATCCGGGGATGCTCTCCGGTGTGGTGCGTCAGATCGATCAGCTCCGTGGCGACGGTCATCATGCTCATCACCGCGTCCACGAGGCCCTCGCCTTCCCCGACGAGTGTGATGACGCACCGGTGGTGATCCGCGTTCCACTCCACATCGAGGACCGCGACGCCGGGGACCTTCCGGGCGGCGTCGGCGATCCGCCGGATCTTCGATTCGTCGCGCCCCTCGGAGAAGTTCGGGACGCACTCGAACGGCGTCATGCGGCGGCCCCCCCGAATCCATCGAGGACCGTCTGGCGTCCTCGGTCGATCGCCGCGGGCGTCGGTCGCGGTGCGATGCGGAGCCCGCGTCGCGCACGATCGATCGCGGAACGGACCCGTTCCTCCGAGAAGCCGTGATCGTCTACCAACCGGCGCAGCACGGCCGCATCATCGATCGGTCGGAACTCGGACACCGACACATCGACCGTGTCGGGATGGCGGAAGATCTCGCCCACATCCGCCCCCTCCTTCGGGTCGATCCCGACGCGGGCAAGCGTCGCATCCCATCCGAGATGCTCCTGGACGAGCTTCAGGGCCTTCTTCGGACCGTATCCCGGGGCGCCTTCGTTGAAGTCCGTACCGACGATGATCCCGATCAGGATCAGTTCGTCGCCATCGATCCCCAGCGTCGCCAGTAGTCGGTCTCGGTCGATCAACTGGGCGCCGGCGTCGATGCCTTTGGAGCGACGGGCGGCGAGCCCTCGGACGAGCCGAGGCGCACCGAACAGGAGACCGTCGTAGTCCTCCGAGGCGGAGGCCCAAACCACCCCGGTGGCCGCCATCCGCGCGGCCTGAGCCTCGCCCTCGCTCGGGGCCCGGACGGTCGGAATGCCGAGCGAACCGAGCAGCTCGATCGCTTCTTCGGCCATCGTGGGGGTAAGACGTGAGGTCTGCGCGGCCTTGCGCCGGGCGGTCTCGAGATCGCCGGCGGCGAGGGCTTCCTGGCGCTGCTCCTCGGCCCGCTCCTTCGCGCGGAACCGCGATCGCAGGGTCCCGGCCTTTAGGTCCGGGGGCCGACCATCGAACACCCACACGGGACGGACGCCCTCTCCCAGCAACGCGGTCGTTCGGTAGAAGACCCCCATCAGGTGGCTCGTGGGGCGGCCGCGGGAGTCGGAGAACGGTTCGCCATCCGCCTGACGCACGGTCGCGAGGAATTGATAGATCGCGTTGTAACCATCGACCGCGACGGTTCGGCCCGCGAGCGCGCTCCACGCGAGCTGTTCCGATTGAACGATATCCTTGAACGGGAGCCCCACGAGGTCTGAGAGTGGCGCCCAGTACTTGGGGTTAACCGCGGGCGGCGCGAGGCGGGATTCGGAGGGGGCGCATCGGGCGAGCCTTCATCAAGGGAGGATCGCTGGCGGTCCCCCGGAGTTGACGATCGTGTCCGCCCGCACGCCCCCAGCCGCTGGCTCGCCCGAAGCCCCGGAACGTTCGTCCCCAGCTTCCGCTCCACCCGACGATCGGGTCCCCCGCTTTTCCGCGGAGTACATGGACCGATCGGCGGACCCGTCTCAGGACTTTTACCGGTTCGCCACGGGACACTGGCTCGATCGGAACCCCGTACCCGCGGACAAGTCCCGGTGGAGCGCTTTCGACGAGCTGTTCGAACGGAATCTCCAGCAGGTCCGCGGGATCCTGGAGCAGGCGTCGAGCGGGCGTCGGAGTTCGACGCCCACGCCCCGCACTCAGGTCGGCGACTTCTTCGCCTCCGCCATGGACGCCGCACGGCGGGAGAAGCTCGCCTTCCGGCCGATCGTTCGCGAGAGAGAGCGCATCCGGGGGATTGCCTCGACACGAGACCTCGTGTCAGCCCTCGCGGAACTCCACCGCCACGGGATCCCGGCACTCTTCCGGACCGCCATCGCGCCCGACGAGAAGAACAGCTCGATCTATGCGCTCTACCTCCTGCAGGGAGGTCTCTCGCTCCCGGATCGCGACTACTACCTCCAGAGGGAGTTCGCCCCCGTGCGGCAAGCCTACCTCGCCCACATCTCGAGAGCGCTCGGCCTGTGGGGGGAGCCCAAGGCCCGCGCCGCGGCCGCCGCCCGGACCGTTCTTCGCGTCGAGACCGAGCTCGCGAAGGCCAGCCGATCGCGCACCGCCCTGCGGGATCCGGAGAAGAACTACAACCGGAGGACTCCGCAGGAACTCATCGGAGGAAACCCGTCGCTACGGTGGAAGGAGTACCTGTCCAAGCGCGGCGCCGGTAGGGCGCCGTACCTAGTGGTGGGCCAGCCGGAGTTCTTCGACGCGGTGAACCGGGCCCTACGCACGCACTCGATCGCCGAGTGGAAGGTCTACCTCCGCTGGCACCTCCTCCACGCAAGCGCGTCGTACCTGCACGCGGCCATCGATGCCGAGGATTTCGACTTCTTCCACCGGCGCCTCCTGGGCCAGGAACAGCCCGAGCCCGACTGGAAGCGGGCGGCGATGGCCGTCGACGACGGGCTCGGCGAAGCGCTCGGCCGGCTCTACGTGCAACGGTACTTCCCCCCCGCCGCACGACAGCGGATGGCGGATCTCGTGAAGGACCTGCGGGAGGTGTTCCGCGAGCGCCTCGAACGCGTCTCCTGGATGACCGAAGAGACCCGCCGGCGCGCCTGCGTCAAGTTCGACCGGTTCACCACGAAGATCGGCCATCCCGAGCGCTTCCGGGATTACTCGCGCGTACGGATCTCCCGCCGGGACTACCTCGGAAACATCCGGCGCGCAGCGGCCTTCGAGATCCAGCGGATGATCGCTCGGGTGGGCCGGCCGGTGGACCGCAGCGAGTGGCAGATGACCCCCCCGACCGTCAACGCCTACTTCGACCCCACGCTCAACGAGATCGTCTTCCCGGCCGGCATCCTCCAGCCGCCGTTCTTCGATCCGGCGATGGACGATGCCGTGAACTACGGAGGCATCGGCGTGGTCATCGGGCACGAGATCACGCACGGCTACGACGATCAGGGCCGCAAGTACGACGCCGACGGGAACATGCGGGATTGGTGGGACGCCGCCGAC
>JABEUK010000097.1 GCA_013044425.1 Thermoplasmata archaeon
CCTAAAGGACCGGCCGAGCCTCCGCGCGACCCGCCTTAAGCCGCGAGAGGGTTGCAGCCGCCGTGTCGGAGCCCGTCCTGCGCCTTCGGATAGACCCGGCTACTATCGAGGAGATCTGGGAGGAGGGTGGAGGATTCCCCTTCCGGGGGCCCATCCTGAGGGCGCCTCTCGCGGAATATCTCGAGAACCAGGCGCGGCGGGCCCGGTCGGCGGCCTCCGTGAACCTGACCATCCACGCGGGGGACGCGCCGTTGGACGCGGAGGCGCAAACCCGGTTCGTCCGGAACTATCGATCGTTCTTCGAGGTGAAGTTCGACGGGGTGGAGCTCGAGCGCGCGGTCAATCGTCGGGAGGGGCTGCAGTCCCTGTACGTCGGAGTCGCGACCTCGCTCGTCGCGCTGGCCCTCGTCGTCTTCGTGGACGTCGGCCTCGGCTTCCACACCTTCGCCATCTACTTCGTGCTCCTCGTGCTCGTATGGGTATTGATGTGGGACTCGATCGAGAAGCTGGTCTTCGACTCGATGTTCATTCGGATGCGAGCTCGGGCGCTCGCCAAGCTGCGGGACGCGCCGGTCACGTTCGGGCGGTAGTCCGCCCGGCTCGACCTGCGCCGCAGGTTCTCCCAGAAGAGCCCACGTAACGCCGCGCTGAGCTCTCGGCCCGCCCTCGTGTTAGAGATGGGCGAACATCTCCTATGCCGAGGGGGACGGCGTACTCGTCCGTCGCTTGCCGATCGGGTCCGGCCATCGAACCGTATCGGATCGTTCCACCGATCGTGAGCCGAGGCGAGCACGGCTGAGGCGGCCCACGGCGCGCTACCGCCCGGTGGGGACCCATCACAAAGTGTTCTATGACCTAATAATTAGGGGTGGACGTATATAATCTCAAACCCTCCGCCTCCCGATGGAGACGCTCGAGCGCCTCACCCGTCGGCAGATCGACGCCCTTCGGGCCGTCGCCCTCAGCGAGGGTCCGGACCGCGGTGCCTCGCTGAAGGCCATCTCGGTCACGCTGCGGGTACGGCCCCCGTCCGCCCTCGGCCATCTCACCGCGCTCGAACGGCTTGGGTTGGTGGAACGGCATCGCGGGAAGACCCGGCTCACGTCACGGGGCCGTGCGTGCATCACGGACTACCAACGGCATCACCGAGTCGCGGAGCAGCTCTTCGCGGGGCTGGGCTTCTCATCCCAAGAGACGTGTCGGGCGGCCCGGCAGATCGACCTGGCGTTGGACCACCGGACGGTCGAGCACATCTGCCGGGCCGAAGGGCACCCAGCTCTCTGCCCCCACGGCGATCCCATCCCACCGTGTGGGAGCGCTAACTCGCGCCCGTAGGTCCCCGTCATGGATCTGAACTTCATCCTGAACCCGCCCGCGAACCTGACGATCCCCACCATCCTGGCTGTCGGCTTTATCCTCGGGGTCCTGCACGGCATCACCCCCGACGAGCATACGTGGCCGATCACGTTCAGCTACTCCATCGGCAGTTACGGCACGCGGGGCGGCATGAAGGCCGGCCTCACGTTCTCCTCGGGGTTCACCATTCAGCGGACCCTTCTCACGGCCCTGGGGTTCCTCGGGCTGGCCGCGATCTACCAAGTCTACAACCTGGACGGTCCGATCTACATCGTGGTCGGCCTCGCGATGTTCATTGCCGGCTGGTATCTGTTGCGGGGTACCGACATCCACCTCCCGCTCGATCACTGGGGCGAGCGGCTCTTCGGACGGTTCTTCCGCGATCACACTCACCACACCACCCTCGCCGAGAGGGGGTCGCCGCCGCCGAAGGAGGAACTGAAGCCGATACCCCTTCGGATGGCGATGGTGCACGGATTCATTGCTGGGTGGGGCTTCGGTGGTTTCGCGGTCATCATCGTATTCGTTCTCGCTCCCGAGATGCCCAACGTCGGTTGGGCGGCACTGGTAGGCACCTGCTTCGGGCTCGGGACCATGGTGATGCAAATCGTCACGGGAGCCGTCTTCGCGCAACTCGCCCGAAGCAAGAAGCTCTCCCCGGGCCAGATCAAGCGGATCGGGCGTTCGACCGCGGCACGGACCTTGTATGTGGGAGGTCTCGCGTTCATGGCCGTTGGTGCGGTGGTTGCCGCCGCTCCGTGGCTCAGTCAGGTCGCGATCTCGACGGGGAACCCGGTGCCGAACCTCAACTCCATCGGCTACTCCACGGTCATCATCGTTGTGGTTGTCGGCGTGATCGGTGGCTACAGCCTGTGGAAGACCTACCGCGAAGTGCGACGGCCCCCGGGTGCCCCCATCTCCGATGGGGGGTGAGAGGGGAGAGGGGGATCGGTCGGCCGATTCCCCGGTCCTCGAACTCTCTGCGGGCCAACTGCCGGAGGGTGCCTCATGGGAAGCACGTTCGAGCCCATCGTCAAGGTCGATGGCTTCTCGCTCTTGGTCGATGACGACAGCGCCCTGATGCTGGGCGGCGCCTGGATCGGCTTCGTCCAGTCGCACGATCAGACCGGCTTTGGCATCACTGCTCCGAAGTTCCGCTCTCACGAGGAGCCTCCCCAGCCCGCCGGGCACGCACCGTCTCCCGGGGCCGGCGGTGGTTGGGGCTGCGGCTCGGGCGGTTGCGGTTAGGTCGACGGATTAACCGTTTCTCCTTTTCTTCTCCGAGCATCCCCGGATCTTCCGAAGCGTATGATCTCCTATGTCGGGCTGGCGGTCGCGGCCGTGACGGGCATCGTAGTGGGCGCGACCATCTACTGGACCGGCCAACGAAGCGGCCTCGGAGCTTCCCTTCCCCGTTCGCCTCCCGGGGGCCACATCGGACCGCCGGGCGAAGCGCCATAAACCGCGCGAGCGACACCGCCGCCAGAGCGGATTGGGTCGCTGGGAATGCATCGGCCCCTATCGTCCATCGTAGCGGCTCCTCGCGTCGGGGCAGGCGCCCGGGGCCGGCGAGTTCCTGCCGTTCCGGAAGAAGGGGTCGAGCGGAGTCACCCGTGCCCGCGATCGGTGGTTGTTCGCTGAATTTGAATTGACAGGCGCGTCATATCAGCGGCGTGAGTCGGAGCCTCGGTCTACGGACCGAAAGGATTGTACAACATGTCAATCGAACACCCGCGCACCTGGATCGCCGCCATGAGTCTATTGGTCACCTTTGGGATGCTCTTCGCCGCGTTCGCGGTGGCCGCCCCCCCGACGTATGGGAGCTCGGTGGCCGCGGGGAGCTCACCTGCCTCGAGCGCGGGTTCGAGTGGACAGGGTCCGAACGCTACCTGCGGGCAGTCGACCGTCCCCCTCGGTTCGGCGTCGAGCTACGCCGTTCTCGCTGCGGCGGGCGTCTCGAGCACGGGTCCGACGGCCATCACCGGTGATCTCGGGGTAGGCCCGGGCTCCTCGGTTACAGGATTCCCACCGGGAACGCTGACGGGAACAGAGAACATCGCAAACACCGCCGCCGTGGCGGCCGAAGCGAACGTGACGATTGCCTTCAACGATGCCTTCGCTCGCTCCAATTGCGCGGTCAGCGTTGCCGGGAACATCGGTGGGCAGACCTTGACCCCGGGGCTGTACGCCTCGTCCTCCACGTTGGCGATCTCCTCGGGTGACCTCACCCTCAGCGCGGGGGGCAACTCCTCCGCCATCTTCGTCTTCCAGGTCGCGAGCGCGCTGACCACCACCTCCGGTCGCCTGGTCATTCTGACGAACGGAACGCAAGCCTCCAACATCTTTTGGGTCATCGGCACGTCGGCCACCTTGGGGACAACGTCCGTCATGCAGGGGACGCTCCTCGCCGGCGCGTCCATTACGATGGCGACCGGAGCCCAGCTGAACGGGCGGGCCCTGGCGCGGGTCGGAGCGGTCACCCTGGAGGACAACACGATCGTGGTCCCGACCGCCCATGCATCGACCAACTCGACCACGTCCGCGGTAAACTTCGAAGAGCACGGCCTGCCGACCGCGACGAACTGGTCGGTGACCCTCGCCGGCTCCTCCCAGTTCTCGCTGGCGAACAGTATCTCGTTCACCGAACCCAACGGCTCGTACCTCTACCTCGTCGGGTCGGTTTCCGGGTTCGTTGCCACTCCCTCGTCTGGGACGATCGTGGTCCTCGGGGCGGCTCTGACGCAAACGATCGCCTTCGCTCCGGTCGGCTCGACCGGTCGCCTCTCGATCTCGGTCGTCCCGGCCACCGCGTCCGTCACGCTCGATGGCCGTACGATCAACGGAACCGCAGGGACGTATCTGGAGACCGTCGCTGCCGGACCCCACTACGTGAACGCGACCCTCTCCGGGCACGCGTCGTACTCCAACCTGGTCTCCGTGGCGGCCGGGGTCACGATCTCGCTGTCCATCACTCTCGCGCCTATCCTAAACTTCGGCTACCTTACGGGAACGGTGATCCCCACCACCGCAACCGTGATCGCGAGCGGATTCATCGTGCCGGTGCAGAACGGCGCGTTCAACGTGAGCTTGGCTCCCGGCGCGTACTACCTATCCGTGACCGCCACCGGGTACCAGAGCGAGACCGTGGAGACCAGCGTGTCTGTGGGACACGTGAGCCCACTTGTGCTCGCACTGACGGCGGTTTCGAGCACCGTGACGCTCTCCGGGCGGGTAACGCCGTCACCCGGTGTCTCGGTCGTTGCGGACGGGTTCGCAGCCTTCGTGAACGCGAGCGGGTATTACCGGATCTTTGTGGTCCCAGGGGCGTACACGGTCTCGGCCTCGGCCCCCGGATACTTCCCCGATGCGGTGAATCTGACGATCGCGGCGAACGCCACACTGAACTTCAGGCTGACACGGGAACCGGTGGCGACCTCCACTCGGACGATCGATCACGTGACCGCCACCGGCTACAACGTCACGGTGACGAACGTGGTCAACGGCAACCGAAACATCACGGTCACCTACACGTCCCTCGCGAACGGGACCCTGCTGGTGGCGGTTCCGTACGCCTACGTCCAGAACGCGACGCTGGCGCAGCTCCTGGCGAGCCACGTCGACATCTCGGGCGTCGCGTACACGAACTTTACGGTCAGCGTGTCGGCGAACTACACGGTGACCCTGACGGTGCGCGGACTCGCGGGCGATCCGGCTCTCAGCTGGACGAGCTCCGGGACGAGCCCCGCCGGGACATCGGGCTCGAGCTCTACGTTCCTCGGCCTACCCGGCAACGAGGGTTACTATCTGATCGCCGCGATCGTGGTCGTCATCGCCGTGATCGCGTTGGCCGCCGTGGCGATGCGCCGCCGCGGTCCCCCGGCCCCGAAATCTTAGGCCACAAGAGGCGAGGGGAGAACCGGCCCGCCGGGCGTGTGTCTACGCTCCGACGGGGCACCGCCCCCGGGCCCGACGGGTTCGCTCGGTTTGGAATGGGCCCGGACGGATTCGAACCGTCGATCAACCGGTTATGAGCCGGCCGCTCTCGGCCGGGCTAAGCTACGGGCCCAGGGAACGCAGTGGTGAGGCGCCGCCGAGCGGGATTCAGGATGGGCTCGAACGTCGGGCCCACCTTTCGAACCGCTGACCTTTCGGTTAACAGCCGATCGCTCTACCACTGAGCTACGGCGGCACCAAGGCGGACGAGCTTGAATCGCGCTAATAGCCTTTCCGATTCGCGCCGAGCGCCCGCTGCTTGTCCGTCTGCTCCTTCAGCTGCTGGATGAGCGTCGTCATGCGGTCCAGCGAGGTGTGGAGCGCTTCCCAGTACTGCACGGTTTGGTCGGTGACCACCGCTCCGTCGGCCGACGGTTGGACGACCCCCTCCCGCTCGAGCAGGTGGAGCGAGTACCGAACCTTGTGGATCGGCAAGTTGAGCGCCTCGCTGAGCCGGATGATCCCGATCGGGGACTTTCCCGAGAGCCGCTGGAGCACATCGACGTTCCGCGCGAGGAGTTCCAGCTCCGACGCGATCCGCTCCCCGAGGGAAGCGCTGTCCACGGATGGAACCGGTTCGGGCACTTCCGTCGGCGGCGTCGGCTTGGATGCCGGCATGAGGCTCCCCAGACCAAATCCGCCGAGTGTTACTTCAAGCTTGGGGAACGGGTTCGGAACCCGCGGAGGTAGGATCCTCGCGCCCAACGGCGGGGTCCCGGCCGGAGTTCCGCGCTGAATTTCGGCGGCGGCGCACAACTCGGTCGAACATCCACGGACCGATGATCGCGGTCAGGATCGCCATGACGACGATCGCGGTGTAGTAATCGGAGTCGAGAGCGCCTACCTGGTACGCCGATACGGCGATGATGACCCCCACTTCCCCGCGAGCCACCATGGCGGTCCCGATCTCGAGCCCTCCCTGCTTCCCGTGCGCTCGGCTGTCGAGGGCGCCGGCGCCAATCTTGGCCGCGATCGCGATCCCGGTAACGATGAGCGCGAGCGGCCACACCGCAAGAAGGTCGGAGCCGGAGATCTGCAGACCGATGAACAGGAAGAAGAAGGGGACCAGGAACTCGTTGAGCGCGCCGAACGAACGGGCGAGTCCGTACCTCGGTGCCACATCGCCCATCGCGATCCCCGCAAGGAACGCTCCGACGATCGCCGCGAGAGCGAAGGACTCTGCGAGCGCCGCCGCGCCCAGGCACAGTAGAAGCGCGAGGACGAACGGACCGTTCGAGATCGGCTTGTCCCCGGGGCGCTCGGACGGGACCCGGGATAGGTAGCGCCGCACGATCGGCCCAGTGACGTAGATCGTCAGGGCCACCAGTCCGACGGCCATCACGACGACGAGGCCGACCTGATAGCTCAGGTCGACCGAGCTCTGACCCCGGGCGAAACCGAGCAGGACGGCGAGCGCCACGAAGGCGATGATATCCTCGATCACCGCCGCGGTGAGGATCAACCGTCCCTCCGTGCCCTCCAGAAGGCCGTGGCTCTCGAGCACGTGGGCGACGATTCCGACCGAAGTGGCGACGAGCGCAATCCCTACGAAGAGCCCGGCGAGGTAGTTGCTCACCCCCTCGAAGGCGAGGAACAGCCCGACGCCGATCAGGAACGGCACGATCGCGCCGAAGATGGCGATCTTCGCCGCCGGCCGGCCGAGCTCGAGGAGGTCGGCCGGCCGTATCTTCATCCCCACGTAGAAGACGAGGAACACGAGACCGAGCTCGGCGAGCGCTTGGACCACCTCGAGGTTCCCGTTCCCGCTGGGGAAGAGGCTCAGGAAGCCGAGCAGGCTGAACGAGCCGACGGCAACGTTCGCGATGACGATCCCTGCGATGATCTCGCCGACCATGGACGGCGCCCCCAGTCGCTGCACGATCTGCCCGAGCCCCTTCGCGAGCAGGAACGTTAGAAACAGCACCCCGAGCAGGGAAGGGATGGTCGCGTCCACCTCTCGATGGAGCGCCGTGCGGATTATGCCTGTTGCGTCGGGTCGCCATCCATGCTCGACGCGCGTGCCCGCGCGACCGGGGAGCGCCTGGGGAGCGCCTGGGGAGGCGATCGGATGTTGAAGATGAATACGACCAGACCACTCTACGCCCCACGGTCCCGGGGGTGGACCTGGGGCACGGGGGCGTCCCGACTCGGTGGACGATGACGGGCCCGCCGGGATTCGAACCCGGGTTTGAGGCTCCGGAGGCCCCCGTGATATCCAAGCTATACTACGGGCCCA
>JABEUK010000098.1 GCA_013044425.1 Thermoplasmata archaeon
GAGATCCACGACATCGTGAAACCCGATGAGACGATCTTAGTACTGGACGCGGCGATGGGCCAGAGCGCCGGCCGTAGCGCGCAGTCGTTCCAGGAAGCGGTGGGGCTCACGTGAGTAATCCTCACCAAGCTCGGTGGCTCTGCCAAAGCCCGAGGGGGGCTCTCCGCCGTCGCGGCGAGCGGAGCCCCGATCCTGTTCATCGGAACGGGAGAGCACCTGGACGAGCTCGAGCGGTTCGACCCGACCCGGTTCGTCTCTCGGCTGCTGGGCATGGGCGACCTGCAGACGCTCCTGGAACGGTTCGAGGATCTCCGCGGGAAAGAGGAGGCGCAAAAGGCGAGCGAGCACCTCATCTCCGGCCGCTTCACGCTGCGCGACCTTCGCACGCAGCTCGACTCCCTGGGGCAGATGGGCTCGCTCTCCAAGCTCATGTCCTTCTTCCCGGGTCTCGGCCCCGCCAAGATCGATGATTCGAAGCTCAACGAGACCCAGGTTCAGTTGCGGAAGTTCCGCACCATGCTCGATTCGATGACCTCGGCCGAGCTGGACGACGCGAACATCATCAAATCCGAGCGCGCCCACCGCATCGCCCGCGGCAGCGGGCACAAACCGCCGGAGGTCCGAGCGCTGCTCCGATACTACGAAACGACGAAGAAGGCCGCCCACGGCATCACTTCCAATCGACGTTTGCGCCGACAGATCGAGCGTCAGATGTCTCAGGGCGGTACGCCTCCGCACTCGTGACCGCGCGCGGCTCGGCCGCCCCCGTCGGCCCGACCGCGCGGTGAAACCCTCAAGCGCCGAACGGACGTGAGGTCGCGGAGCCACGCACGCGATGACGAACTGGACGGGCCTCGAGATCGTCGTCGGGATCCTCCTCCTCTTCTTCGCCCCGGGATATTTCGTGACCAAGGCGACGTTCCCGGAGTGGCGCGTGCGAGGCGAGGACGCGCTCGTGCGGGCGATCGAGATTGGCACGCTATCCTTCGTGCTGAGCGTGGCGCTCACCGTGCTCGTGGGCTACGCGCTCCTCGTCGGGGGGCCCCAGGGGTTCCAAGCGGCGTGGTCCGACCCGGTTCTCGAAGCCATCCTCTTCGCGATCGCGATCGTCGCCTTCGGGGTAGGAGCGGCTCGAGGAGCCTACCGTGCGATCCCCCCCGTGCGAGCCCCCACGCCGGCCCCCGGCGAGGATGGACCGTTCGAGCTCGCCCGCGAACTGACCCGGCTCGATCGCGAGGAGAAACGGCTCTCTCGCGAGCTCGATCGAGCCGGCACGACCGGGCTCCAGGCGGATCTGGAACGCCAACTCGGCGCCGTCCGAGCGCGTCGGACCGAGCTACAACGTCGACGCGAGGCCGAATATGCCGCGTAGTCCGCGCGGCGCCGAGCGCGGCGAGCGGAAGATGGCCCTGGTGCTTCGCGGGGAGCTTCGACTCTCGGCGGGCAAATCCGCGGTTCAGGCGGCCCATGCCGCGGTCATGCTGGTGGAGCAAGCGCGCCGGCGGGACGAGTCCGGCATGGCCGAGTGGCTCGCTCAGGGCCAGAAAAAGATCGCGCTCGTCGTGAGCACGCTCGACGAGATGGTCGACATCGAGCGGCGGGCGCGCGCGCGGGGGATCGCAGTGCTCTGGGTCGAGGACGCAGGGTTTACCGAGGTCGCGCCGGGGACCCGAACGTGCCTCGGGCTGGGTCCGGCATTGGCCTCCGAACTCGACCCGATCACCGGCTCGCTACCGCTCTTGTGAGCCCCTTAGGGTGTGTTCCACGCTCGTGCCGGCCCCTCGGAGCGGGCGGAGACATATACGCCGTCGGCCTGGGCGCGCATGTGGAGGCCCGCTCTCGGAAACTCCGCCTCGCTCCCTCCCTGCTGAGCGCGGACTTCGGCGCGCTCGGCGAAGCGGTTCGGGGGGCCGAGAAGGGAGGCGCCGACGCCTTTCATTTGGACGTGATGGACGGCCATTTCGTCCCGAACATCTCCTTTGGCCCTGCGCTCGTGCGCGCGGTGCGAGAGCGCACCCGGCGGCCGCTCGATATCCACCTCATGATCGACGACCCGATCCGTTATCTCGATGCGTTTCGGAAGGCGGGGGGCGACTCGCTGGTCTTCCACCTCGAGTCCCGCTCCGACCCGGCCGAGGTGATCCGCGAGGCCCACCGGCTCGGTGCGACGGTCGGGGCGGCCCTGCGCCCCGACACTCCGATCGAGGCCGTGGATCGCTGGATCGAGAAGCTCGATCAGGTGCTCGTGATGGGCGTTCATCCCGGCTTCTCCGGTCAGAAGTTCATTCCCGAGACGGTCCCCAAGATCCGGTCCGCCCGGGTGCGGCTCGACCGCATCGGGTCTTCGGCCGATCTCTCCGTGGACGGGGGCATCACACCCGAGACGGCGATCCCGGCGGCGGAAGCCGGGGCGAACTTCTTCGTCTGCGGTAACTCCGTGTTCGCCGGGGGCAGCGTGCACGACAATCTCCGAAGGCTGCGCGCCTCGGTCGAGGAAGGAGCCCGGCGTGAAGTACGCTGAGCTCGCGCGGGCGTACGAGGCGCTCGAAGCGACGGCGAAGCGGCTCGAGATGCGCTCGATCCTGGTCGCGCTGATCGGTGCCGTGAAGGGCGAAGAGCTGGGCATCGTGCTCTATCTCTCCCAGGGGCTTCTGCGGCCCGAGTACGAGGGCGTCGAGCTCGGGGTCGCCGGTTCGCTCGCTCTCAAGGCGCTGGCCCGGGCGACCGGGGAGGAGGAGGAGCGGCTCGCGCGGCGGGCCCGTGCCTCGGGAGATCTCGGTACCACGGCCGCCGAGGTGCTCGGGCCTCCATCGCGCCGAGATGAAGCGACCGCACTCGAGGTCCCCGAGGTGTACGCGCGCCTGCTCGAGATCGCCCACTCGAGCGGCGCCGGTTCCCAGGAAGCGAAGATCGTCATCCTCGAGACCCTGTTGCGCCGAGCGAGCTCGCTCGAGGGAAAGTACCTCCTGCGTTTCGTTCTCGGAACGCTGCGTGTCGGTGTGCGCGAGATGACGATCCTCGACGCGCTCGCGGAGCACTTCGCGCCGGGGGACAAGCCCGCACGGCACGAGATCGAAGCAGCATTCAACATGACGAGCGATCTCGGCCTGATCGCGGAGCGGCTCGCCGCCGGAGGGGTCCCGGCGCTCGCGCGACTCGGTCTCACCGTGGGCCGCCCCGTCCGCTCGATGCTCGCCGAGCGCTCGAACAGTCTCTCCGATATCCTCCTGAGGATGGGCGGACGCGCGGCTCTCGAGTACAAGTACGATGGGCTCCGCGTCCAGGCCCACATCGCACGCGATGGTTCGGTGCGGCTCTTCTCGCGCCGTCTGGAGGAGATCGGGCCGCAGTTCCCCGACCTCATCGAGGCTCTGGCGAGCGCGATCCCTCACCGCCCTGCCATCGTCGAAGGGGAGTGCGTCCCGGTGGATCCACTCACCGACGAGCTGCGGCCCTTCCAGGAAGTTTCCCATCGTCGTGGGCGCAAGCGGGACCTCGACCGGGCGCAAGAGGAGACTCCGGTGGCGCTGTTCGTCTTCGATGTCCTCCTCGATGCGGGGGAGCCGGTGTACGGACGGCCGTACCCCGAACGTCGAACGCGGCTCGAAGCGCTCCTCGTTCCCAACGAGCGCATCCGGCTCGCGGAGAGCCGGGTCGTCGCCTCGGTGGACGCGGCGACCCGATTCTTCGACGAGGCCGTCGCCGGGGGAGCCGAGGGGGTGATGGCGAAGTCCCTCCAGGAAGGGAGCTCGTACCAGGCCGGGGCTCGAGGGTACTGGTGGATCAAGTACAAGCGTGAGTACGTCACGGGGCTCGCCGATTCGATCGATGGGGTCATCGTCGGCGCGTTCTCCGGCCGCGGCCGCCGGGGAGGACGCTTCGGGGCGTTCCTCCTAGCCGTCTACAACTCCCGCCAGGATCGGTACGAATCGTTCTGCAAGGTGGGGAGCGGCTTCGACGACCAGGCGTTGGAGGAGATGCCGCACCGGTTGCACCCTCACGTGGTCGGCGAGCGGCCGGCGAACGTCGACACGGGGCTGAACGCGGACGCATGGTTCCGGCCGGCGCTCGTGCTCGAGGTCCGGGGTGCGGAACTGACGCTCAGTCCGATCCACCGCGCGGGGATCGGCCGGGTCAAGCCGGAGGCGGGGCTCGCGCTGCGCTTCCCACGTTTCACGGGGCGCTACCGGGACGACAAAGGTCCGACCGATGCTACGACGACCGACGAGCTCCTCGAACTGTACGAGTCCCAGAGCCACGGCACTCCCCACGGCGCGCACGGCGTTCGCCTCCGCCCAAAGGCATAAGAAGGGCCCCCGCCGTCCGACCCCGGTAGGACCGGGACATGCTCGTCGAGATGACCGAACTGTTGGGTCGCCAGATTTACTCGCCGGACGGACGCCTCGTCGGCGAGGTGGACAACCTCGTCGTCTCCGTGGAGGAATCCAAGCTCGATGGGCTCTACGTCGTCGAGTCGAGCCCGATGTTAGTGGAGGACTCTCGTCCCATCAACGTGCCGTACCGTTGGGTCTCGGCCGTCAACGACGTCATCCTCCTCAAGTTCTTCCCGAAGCGGGTCTCGCTGAAGAAGGGCGCCCCCGCGGATGAGGACGATGCCGACGCCTCGGCCGACACCCGCTAACGGAGCGGGGATAGCCAAGCCCGGGCAACGGCGCAGGACTTAAACGGAAGGTACGCGCGCGGATCCTGCTCGCGAACCGTCCGAAGAGATCCTGCCGCGAAGGCGTTCGCCGGTTCAAATCCGGCTCCCCGCATCGTGGTTCAAGCGGTCGGGAGCTCTGACGGTACCATGCGGCATGCCACGCTCGTCGCGCGTCTCTCGTCGATCCGAACCTTCGAGAACCCCCGGGCGGACCTCGA
>JABEUK010000099.1 GCA_013044425.1 Thermoplasmata archaeon
GAGGATCGCGAGCTTTCCGAGCGTGTAGCAAAAGTACTCCGGGTTGAACGTTCCCCGGATCGCCTCGCGTTCGGCCGGAAGGTGCTCGAAATGGGCCTCCGCCTCGAAGAGGCGTGTCGCGTCGGCCACGGAGAAGCCCCGGGTGTGGAGGCCGATCGACGCGATCAGGCGGCAGTCCCGCAGCAGCGCGTCGTGGATCTGCGCTACTTCGTCGGACGGTCCGCGCCCTCCCATCCCTTGCTCGATGACCAGCTGTTCGCAATAGTGCGCCCAGCCCTCCACGAACGACGGGGACATGTACACCTTCCGAGAGAGGCTTCCGGAGCTTTGCCGCAGATGGAGGAACTGCAGGAAGTGACCCGGGAAGACTTCGTGCACGGTGATGTTGCGCAGCATGGTGCGATTGAGCGAGCGCAGCCACTCCTCCTGCTCCTTCGCACTCCACTTCGCATCGACCGGGGTCACGTAGTAGATCCCCTGTCCGCTCGAAGTATCGAACGGACCGGGAGAGTCCATGCTCGCGGTGGAGAGCGCTCGGCCCCAGGCCGGCGTCTCTTCGACCGTACAGTTGGCCGGATCCGGTATCGAGACGAGCGCGCGTTCCCGGACGAACCGTCGAGTGAACTCGACCTCGGCTCGCGCCGCGGGAATCAGGTCGGCGGCGCTCGTGTGGTCCTGGCGGAGACGCTCGAACAGCGCGTCTTCGCTCGCGTGCTCCGCCGCAGCGATCTCCGCCAACCGGGCTTGGTTGCGCTTCAGGTCCGCCCAGCCGGCCTTCTCGATCTCCGCAAATGGGGTTTCGAGCCCCTCGCGCACGAAGAGCAGTCGCTGGAATCGCGGTGGCCCGAGCGCGAATTCCTCCGTCGCGTGCGGTAGGAGGTCGTCCTGGATGTGCGCCAGGAACGCGGTGATCGCGGCCTCGGCCGGGCGACGCACCGTCGCCACCTGAGCCCCGAGGGGCGGATCGGCCTTCGCGGCGAACTCCTCGGCCTCGAGGAAGTGGGCGGGTAGGCCACGGCCCATCGAAACGGCGAGCTGGAGAAATGGTCTCGGAAGCTTCGCCCCGAGGCGCCGGCGGGCTTCCGCGAGATGCTCGGGGATCGCGTCCAAGATCTGGACGATCCCCTCCACCCGTTGGGCGATAGGAGCGTAGTCGCGAGCGACGTACGAGGTGAGGGAAAGCGAGCCGAGGTGGACCATCGGGTTGCGGTCGAACTCGCCGAGATCCTTCAGGTCGAATCGGGGCCCCTCGAGCAGGAGCTGCAGGAGGAACCGGTCGATGTTCCGATTCGCGTCGCCTCCCACGTCGACGGTGGCCAGCCGCTGAAGCAGCGCTTCCGCCCCTCCGACCCAACGATCGGTCGAGGCGCGGGAGACCAGGGGCAGCCGGCCATCGTACTCGTGCAGCCCGAGCGAGACCGCCCAGTTCGGATAGAGCTCGAAGAAGTGATCCACGACCTGGCGCTCGAGGGCCTCGAATTCCCCGGCCGTGGACGGAACGTTCGATGTCATCGCCGCGTCCAAGCGGTTCCCTCCTAAACGGTCACGGGTCCGCTCCGGGCCCCACTCCGACCCCTCCGGGCGGCCTCCCGCAGCATTTTCCCTGCGGCCGATTACCCTTCCTCATGCCGAGCGTCACCGAACGCCTTCGAGCCTTGGGGATTCTGCTTCCCCCGCCACCTAAGCCGGTAGGTTCCTACACCCCGGTCGTGGCCGATGGGGCGATCGCCTGGGTCTCCGGCCAGATCGTCGTGGAGGGAGGAGCGGTCGTCCATCCGGGGCTCGTGGATCGGGACGTCCCGGCGGAGATCGCGAAGGATCTCGCGCGTCGCGCTACTCTCCAGGCTCTGAGTGCGCTCTCGGCGGAGCTGGGATCGCTCGACCGGGTTCGGAGGATCGTGCGCGTCGTCGTCTTCGTCGCCACCTCTCCCGGCTTCGTCCGCCAGCACGAGGTCGCGAACGGAGCGACCGATCTCCTCGTCCAGCTGTTCGGGGAGTCGGCGCGGCCCGCCCGCGTATCGGTCGGAGTCATCGCCCTTCCCCTGAACGGACCGGTCGAAGTAGAGATCGTCGCCGCCATCGACTGAGCGGGGCTCGATGGATCCGACGAACTGGCCGGGCGTGTTTCGAGAAGGGCGCGATCTCTTCACGATCAACCTGCGGCCCGGTGAGCGGGTCTACGGTGAAGAGCTCCGCGTCTCTGCGCGCGTCGAGTACCGCCAGTGGGATCCATTCCGCTCGAAGCTGGCCGCCTGGCTCCTGCGCGGGGCGGAGGAGGCACCGTGGGTCGGAGCGAAGAACGTGCTCTATCTCGGGGCCGCGCACGGGACCACCGCGAGCCACTTGTCCGACCTGCTGCCGGACGCGCGAATCTTCGTGGTCGAAAAGAGCCCGACGTCCTTCGCTCCCCTCCTCGCGCTCGCACGCCGACGCACCAATCTCTACCCGATCCTGGCCGACGCGCAGCTTCCCGAACGATATGCGGCGGACGTCGGGACGGTGGAGTTCCTCTACCAGGACATCGCCCAGAGAACGCAGGCGGCGATCTTTGCGGAGAACGCAAGGACCCTCCTCGCTACCGGTGGGCGGGGGCTCATGATGCTCAAGGTCCGCTCGGTGACCCAGACCCGTCCAGCTCCGGCGATCGTCCACGCGGCCCGATCCGAACTCTCGCAGGGTGGCTTGACCGTCCTATCGGAGACCGCGCTCCTCCCGTTCTCGCGGGAGCACACGGCGCTCCTCGTCCGGTCGTAAACCGAGCCCCCATCGTTCACCGTTCGCGGGCCGATCGAGCCGCAAATACCAACCCCCCGTCGCACCGACGGGTGGATGCATGGACGACGAAGAGAAGACCACGGCGCGCGGGAGTTGGATCGGCTGGCTGTGGGGGAGGCGTCCCCCTCCATCGGTGGCACCTCCCGACGCGGTCGAGGTCCTACGACGGATCATCGCGCCGTGCGATGGGGCGGAGCGGGCGATGGTCGAGCTCCTCGCGGAGGAGGAAGGGGTGCCCTGGGCGCGCGTGCGGCGCACGATCGACCGATTGTGCGCTACGGGCCGTATCCGATCGGATCGCGGAGAGGATGGGGTCGTCCGACTGACCTGGATCGAGCGTCGGGAGGGACGATGAACCCCCGGCTCGGTCCGGCCGCGCTCGCGGTGCTCGTCGCGGGTCTCCTCAGTCTGGGAGCGGGAACAACGATCGTTCCTGCGACCGCGGTAGGACCCCATGCTCCGCATCCAGCCGCGTCGGCCACGCCGGCGAACGGCCCGGTCGGAAACTTCTCCGCAGCGGTGAACCGCTTGGTCGATCTCCTAGCGGTGGCGGGCGGTGGGATCCTCGCGTTGGTATGGGCACGCGTCGCCTTCAGCTGGTTCTCCAACGACATCACGAAGAAGGTGCAAGCGAAGGACCGCGCTCGCGACGCGCTGATCGGAACGCTCGTCTTCACCGCCGCGATCACGGGCCTTGTTTGGGGCCTCGCGCAGTGGGTCATCACTGGGGTCTAACGCCCCCATGGTCGACATCGGCCAGATCGTCCAGGCGATCCTCTTCGGGCTGTTCGCCGCGCTGACCGCGGCGCTCGCCGCGATCATCGGACCCACATACGACAACCTGGTCGTTCCCGAGCTGCAGGTCGGCCAGCTGTTCCCATCGCTCGGACCGGCAGGCCACGGGGGCCCGAGCTATCTCGCCCAGGCCGCGAACTTCAGTTCGTTCACTCTGGTGAGCCTCGTTGATCCCCTCATCGCGCTCGTCGCGATCGGCATCGGTGGCGTCTACCTCGCGAAGTCGGTCTGGCCGCGCTCGCCGGCATGGGCCGACGGTCTGATCGCGCGGTTCGTGGTCGCGGTCGTCCTAGCCAACTTCACGGTCCCGATCGCCGGCGGGATCCTTGGGGTCGCCGGCGGGATGTACCCGACCATCGCCGGCTACGATGGCGGCGCCTGGCAGCACTGGGTGAATCTCGCGGGGAGCGCGGAGTTCAGCTTCTCCTGGAGCAACGGCGCGCTCACGTTCGTCCTCGCCTTCGTTCAGTTCTCCCTCGTGCTCCTGTTAGCGCTCGCGATCGGCGTGCGAGATGCGCTCCTCGCGGTACTGATCGTCATCCTGCCGCTCTTCACGATCGTCTGGCCGATCCGCCCATTCTCGATCTGGGCCAAACGCGGATGGCTACTGTTCATCGAGCTGGCCTTCCTGCCGTGCGTTCTCGTCATCCCGCTCGAACTCGCCGTGGGCTCACCGAACGTGGGACTGCTCGTCGCGTACCTGTCGATCGCCCTCGCTTCGCCGTTCCTTTTGTCGATGTCCGGCACGCAGCTCTCCTCCTTCGGGTTCCCAAACGTGGGCTCCACGCTCTCGAACGGGGTCGAGCGGGGTCTCGCCCAGGCGTCCCGCGGGCCGTCGTCGGGGGCGCAGGCGTTCTCGAGCAGCGGCGGCGGAGGCCGTGGAGGCGCGGGAGCAGCGATCCAGGGGTCTTCGCGCTCGCTCTCGGGAGCGGCGATGCCGGCGGCGGCTCCGATCCTCGTAGCGGATGCCTTCGGGCGAAGCGCAGCCCACCTCGCTCGCCACATCCGCGGCTCGATGGAGACCTCGACGCGCCGGTTCGCCGCGGTGGGTCGAGGGGGCGGCGGATGAGATGGCCCTGGCCGAGATCCGGCCCGAGCGGATCCCGTTACCGGAGCGGATCGACCGACGAATGCGATTCGGCCCCTTCCCCTCGGTTCGCGACGCGTTTCGCTGTGTGGCGTATGCGGCACTGGGTGCGCTGGTCATTCCCTGGGCCGGCACCTGGACGTGGCTTCCCATCGTCGGTGGGGCGTTCCTCGTCACCGTCTGGCATCCCGAGGGGACGGCACTCGACGAGCGAATCGCTGCGTACGTTCGCTGGAGGATGCGGACGCATCGGACGGTCGATGCCATGAACGGCGCGTCGATCCGCGCGGAGCTAGGAGATACCGTTCGCCTCGCCTCGGATGTGCGGGTCGCCGTGCTGAGGTGCGCGGGATCCCCGGTCGCATTCCTTCCTCCGGAGGAGCTCCTTCGGCGTTTCCGAGGGTACCGAGACCTCCTGCGCGGCAGCGAGGGCGGGATCGTGCTCGCTTCGGTCGGAACGCCGATCGACGCCCGGCCCTGGCTCCCACCGAGCTCGGAGGGCGACCGCCCGGACGGCGCCGCACGAGCCGCCTACTCGGAGATGGTCCAGCTGCTCTGCTCTCGTCGTCGCCGGCGACGGGTCTACGTGCTCCTCTGGGAGCATGCCGTCCGGGCGGACGGGGCCCCCCAGCTGCGCGACCGGGTGGAGGCGATGCGCCGGGGGCTCGCGACCCTCGGGGCGGAACCCGCTCGCCTGCGCGACCGGTCGCTCGCGGCCGCGCTCCGACACTTTGGATGGGGCGAGGCACGTCCGCGGAGCGAGCGACCATGAGCGGACCGCTCGACCGCGATCCGTTCGTGATGGCCGCCGTTCTCGCGATCGCCACCTCGCTCGCGTCGATCGAGGACCCGCAGCTCGGCGCGCTCTCGCTCACGCTCGTCGCGCTCGCGGTCGCGTCGCGGCTGGTGCACCTGCGCTCCTCCGCGCGCGGACGGCGTGCACCCCGCGAGGAGCTCGCGGGAATATCGATCGTGGCCCTAGCGGCTCTTCTCTACGCGGCGGCCCCGACTCCGCTCGGCGCAGTGCGCGCGCCGATCCTCGCGGTGAGCCTTCTGCCCCTGTGGTGGGCGACCCGTCTTCCGGCCGCCGACCGAGGAGGGCTCGCATGACCCGATCGACGGCGGGCGAAGGGCCGGGGTGGCTCCGCACGCGCGGGCGCTACGTCGCGCCGTTGTTGATCCGGGAGTTCCCGAGGGAGGTTCCGTTCGGGTTCCTCGGTGGCCTCTGCCCGACCTCGGAGTCGCTCGAGGTCCTCGTCGAGGCGCACCCCATCGGCTCGGGACGAGCGCTCGAGCTCCTGCACGGAGCGCGCGCGGTCGCCGAGGCGGAACTCGCCCACGGAGGCGATGGCGACGGTCGATCCGCCCAGCTCCATGCCGAGCGCGAGAGCGCCCAGGAGCTCGGCCATCAGGTCGCTCGGCGCGAGCAGGAACTCTGGCGGGTCGGAGTTCGATTCGCCGCGGTCGCGAGCTCGGAGGGTCAGGCCGAACGGGTGCGCACGGGACTCGAGCGACGCCTCGCCGCGTTGGGGTTCCGCACGCGCGTGCCTCGCTATTCGGTACGCGAAGCGCTGGCCCCTCCGGGACTGACCGCATCGGAGGCCCGACCCGCCGGCTACTGGCAGACCCTCCAGACCGACGGCCTCGCAGCGTTCTATCCGTTCGTGGACGAGACCGTGCTCGAGCC
>JABEUK010000100.1 GCA_013044425.1 Thermoplasmata archaeon
GGGATACCATCATGGGTTACTACGCCAAGATCACGGACGTCGCGGATACGGCGCGACGTCTGCTGGTGGTCGTGCCCCACCTCGCCGAGGACGGACACCGGCTCGCGCAGGCTACGGAATGGATGTGGTCGAATGCGCCGATGCGGCGGCCGCCTACTCCAGGATCCGCGCGCGGATCGAACCGGCCCTCACCGAGGGCATCATTTCGACGGGAGTCCAGGGCCTCGGCCCGCTCCTCGGCGGCGGATTTGTGGAGGGCCGCACGTACCTCCTCTTGGGCGCGGTCTCCGCCGGTAAGACTACCTTCGCCATCCAATTCCTGCTCGACGGGGCCCACCGGGGCCAACGGGGCCTGCTCCTCACTACGTGGGAGAGTCCCGCCGACATCGTGGCGCACGCCGACCGCGTGGGGCTCGATCTCCGTGAGCAGGTCACACGGGGGAACATCATCATTCTCAATGCGACACCGATGCTGGACGAACTGCGACGCAAGGGGTTCACGGACCCGGCCCATTACGACTCGTACCTCACCCGGGTGTTCGGGGAGCTGTCGTCCCACGCCTCGCGGCTGAACGCGACCCGCATCGCGATCGATACGGTGACCCCCCTCATGCCGATCCGCAAGTACGACGAGGTGCGTATGTTCATCAGCGGTCTCGATCGCCTCGGCCGCGTGACGACCCTCATCACGGAAGAGCTGGGCCTCGATGGGGACACCGCCCTCGAGGAGTACTTCGTGTCCGGCGTGATCGTTCTTCGGAAACGTTCCACGGAGGAGGAGACGTTCCGCACCCTCCAGGTCCAGAAACAACGCCAGGCGCCGCATGATCCCGCGCCCCATCGCTACACCATTGAACGAGGAGCTGGAATTGTCGTGCAGTAGAGCAGGGTCCGGCCCGGACCAAAGGTCGTCGAGACGATCGAGGATTCCCCATCAACGTCGGGTTTATGTGCCGCACGAGGATCGAGAAACATGACGACCCCCACGAGTTCGCCGGAGGATCCCAAGAAGGCGGCGGCCGACGCAACCGCGGGCCGGTCGGACAAGGTGAAGTGCATCCCCGTCTACTTCTACCAACCGGGACGCCGCCTCTTTCACGCGTGGGTCACTATGGCCCACGAACCGGGCACGCTCGCCCGCATCCTCAACGCGCTGCCGGTCCCGACGATCAACCTCTTCCACCTCACCGCTTCCGACGGTAGCCACAACGGCCTGTCGATCGCCCACCTGTATGCCGAAGCCGACTCGAAGACGACCCCCCAGGAGCTGGGGGCCCTCCTGCACAAGCTCCCCGGCGTCATCGAGGCTCACGTCGAGGAAGGGATCGATGGGCTTCTGATCGATACCTCCTACCCGCTGCGAATCACCCGAGGACTGCAGGCCGTCGTCTTCGACCGCAAGCAGCTCGCGGGCATGGTCGACGAGGTCCGCGAGAAGTTCGGATCCGGCGGCGCCGTCCTCCTCTACGATCAAGGGCTCGCCCTGGGCCGAGAGAGCTGGAACGAGTTCCTGAAACTGGTCGGGCGACCGTTCGCGGTGCAGCACCTGTCGTACCTGGGCAACTGGCACTCCGCCCGGGGGATGGGGCGGATGGAGGTGCTCGACTTCAGCCTTGAACGGGCCGTGGACCGGGTCCGCGTTACCGACAGCTTTGAGTGTATCGGACACACCGCCCCGATCCCGTACAGCCAGCTCCTCCGCGGGCTTATCGCGGGGCTCCTCTCGACGCTCTGGGATTCCCCCGTCACCTGTCGAGAGACCCGGTGCATTGCGATGGGCGAGCCGGCCTGCGAGTTCGAGATCGAACGGATCAGCGCCGAGCCCGTAAACGAGATCCTCCCCGGCTGAACCGTTTGACCACCTCACCGAAGGTTTCGCCCGGACGCTTCGGCCCGTTCAGTGGATCGTGGGCGTCGCGATCCACGGCCACGGATGTAGTCTCAAAGGCCGTTGGCTGTGTTCACCATAGTAGGCCCCGATAGCGCTTCTCCTGCCGACCCTTCCCGCCCGCGCTCGTTCGCGCTCGGCGACCGGGGCCCCCCTGGAGCTCCTGCGGGCGTGGGGAGGTGCTCCCCAGATGTTCCGCGAACGGGGCGTCGCCCTCGGAGTCGATCCGCGTAGCGCGGGGCCACCGACCCGTTCTGATTCACGCCGACTCCGTGGCGCGGCCGCCTCCTTGAGGCCCCGGATCGACGGGAGGCGCACTCGTGATCGCCCGGGCCCGAAACCTCCCGTGCAGCGGTACTCCGGAAGGAACTGGGTGAAACCCCTCCGGTCCGACGAGCGCAGAGGCCGAGTACGCGCGAGCCGCGAGCCCCCGAGGCTCTTGGACCGAGGGCATGGGCCAGGACGTGTAGATCGGGCACCTCGGCCCTCCGCCTTATAAATCGGTCGATTATCATCGCCCGCGCTCCGGTCTCCGGTTCGTAGTTCGCGCGGCGGGGCTGGAGACGCCGTTCCGAGGCCCGCATGGAATACAAGTGGAAGGCGTTCTCGGTCACGTCCATCGGGTCGCTCATGGCCGCGATCGACGGAACGATCGTGCTGCTCGCACTTCTACCGATCGCCCAGGACCTGAGCTCGAGCTACGTGACGATCATTTGGGTGGTCATCGCCTACCTGCTCGCGACCACCGCACTGGTCCTGAGCTTCGGCCGCATTTCGGACATCTACGGCCGCAAGCGGATGTACAACGTCGGGTTCGTGATCTTCACCATCGGCTCGGCCCTCTGCGGCTTCGCGATCACCGGCCTCGACCTCGTGGGATTCCGCGCGCTCCAAGGAGTGGGCGCCGCCCTGTTGACGGCCAACTCCTTCGCGATCTTGTCCGAGGCGTTCCCGCCGGGAGAGCGCGGACGGGCGTTCGGGTCCACCGCGATCGTCTGGGGCGTCGGCGCGGCGCTCGGCATCGTCCTCGGGGGAGTGATCATCACCTTCACCACCTGGCGCCTCATCTTTTGGATCAACATCCCGATCGGCATAGTCGGGACGATCTGGGCCTATCGGAGCCTCCGGGAATCGAAGTCCGCGGACTCGGAGGGAGAGACGTTCGACCTACCCGCCGCGATCCTGTTCACCGGCGCCCTCACCTCGCTGCTCGTCGGGGTCACCTGGGGGCTTCTGTACGGTTGGACGATCCCGGGAACCCTGCTCGCCTTCGCCTTGGTGGTGCCGCTGTTCGTTGCGTTCGTCGTGTGGGAGATCCGCTACAGCAAGGACCCGATCGTCGACTTCGCCTTCTTCCGGGAGCGCACGTTCGCGTTGGCGACCTGCGCCGCGATGCTGCAATCGATCGCGATCTTCAGCGTGAACTTCCTCCTCGTGTTCTACCTGGAGGGGATCTATGGGCTGTCGGTCCTCGATGCCTCACTTCTGATCCTGCCGAATGCGGTCGCCGTAGCGGTGGTCGGTCCGTTCGGCGGCCGATTGTCGGACCGGGTCGGGAACCGTCGGATCGCCACGATCGGACTGATCCTCCAGATCGGGGTCTTGCTCGCCTTCAGCCTATTGACCACGAACACCCCGATCTGGCTCCTGGCCATCGCGGAGGCGATCTTCGGCGTCGGAGGTGGGTTGTTCTGGCCGGCTAGCACGAGCATGATCATGTCCGCCTCGCCGCGGGGGCGCTACGGGGTCGGTTCCGGGATCATGAACACGTTCCGCAACACGGGCATGGTCCTGAGCTTCGCGGTCAGCCTGGTCGCGATCACGACGACGCTCTCGAGCGCGGTCGTCTACGCGCTCTTCATCGGAACCTTCTCCGGAGCGCTCGCGCCGGCCTTCGCGAGCGAATACCTCTCCGGTCAGAGCCTCGCCTTCCTCATCTCCGCCGGGCTGCTGATCGGCGCGCTCGTCCTCATGCGGTTGACTCGGCCCCACGCTCCTTCTGCAGCGCAGCGCTACGAGGTCCCGGCCGCGGGCCCGGAGTCCCTGTAAGGCGTCGCGCGGGGTGCCTCGGAGATCCGTCTCCCGCGGGAAGTGGGACGGGACGGACGCGCCGGTCGGCCTCGCGGTCCGGCTACCGCCGCGGTGGTGCCCGATGCATTCAAACAAGAAAGCCC
>JABEUK010000101.1 GCA_013044425.1 Thermoplasmata archaeon
AGCCCTCTCCGGCGCGGAAACGGTCGAGCGCGTGCTCCGGGTCTTCGATCCGCACCTGCGCGTCGAGCGGTCCGCCGCCGACCCGGAGTCTTGGGAGCCGGCACTCGCCCGGCTCGCCGAGGAATCGAACGCCGATGGGGTGGTGCTGCCGATCGATGTCGCCGGGTACGTTCCGGCCCGCGAGCGCTGGGGCGAGCGCGTTCTCTTCTCGCCGACCGTCGGATTGACCGAAGGGGAGGTGACGGAACGATGGGAGCAGATCACGGCACTCCTCGCGTGAGCCAGCATCGCCTGGACGGCTCGCCCCCGAAGGATCCGCCCTCCACGGAATCCCCTCCGGCGGAGGGGGCCCTTCCCCTCGCGAGCGCTCCCGGGACGACCGGGTCGATGGTCGTCGGTGTGGATGACGCGGCGCTCGAGGAGCGACGTCGTCAGTGGGCGATCGAGCGAGCGCGGTTCGAAGCGGCCCATCCTCCCCCGCGAACCAAGGCGCCCCAGGCCGACCCTGCGTGCACCGGGGACCCCCGCCACACGATGGGCTAGACTAATAGGCACCGAGGGTGGTCGATTCCTTACTCCCCTCCCATGCCGATGTACACCGTTTCGGGCCGGTTCTATGCACGCCGGGACGACTGGCAAGTGTTCCACAAGCAGCACGACGCCCCGACGCCGGACCAGGCGCGGGAATGGGCGCTCAGCGAGATCGGAGGCTGCCACGGGATCCAGCGGCGGAGCATCCGCATCGATACCATCGCCGAGGTACTGCCCGAATGAGCGCCGGGTCGCACGAGGTCGTGACCGAGGAGCAGGTCCAAGAGGAGCTGATGCGCCTCGAGGCGTACCGCAACCAGCTCAACGCGCTCCTCCAGCAACACCAGCTGCTCGGCTCCTCGCGGATCGAGCACGACCGCGCTCGTGAGACGCTCGAGGCCCTCGACCGGCTGAGCACGGAGAGCGAGATCGTCATTCCGCTCGGCGGGGATGCCTACGTGCGCGGCAGCGCTGCGCGCGGCACCCAGGTTCTCCTCGGCATCGGTAGCGGCGTGGTCGTCGAGATGGAACGGCCGAAGGTCGTCGAGATCCTGGCTCAACGCCTCACCCGGATCGATCAGGCCGCCCAGGAGATGGGCGAGCAGATCCGCACCCTCGAGGAGCGCGTCGAACTGATCTCGCAACGGCTGGATTCGCTCTCTCGCGCACCGTCCCCCGCGGCTGGGACGGGAACTTCCGATGTGGGCGGCGCTTAAGGCGCGCCTGCGACGCTCTGCCGGCCCGGACCCCTCGTCCGAGCCTGCCACCTCCGTGGCTCCCTCCGGCACGGAACGCTCGGGCGCGCCGGTTCCTCCGAGCGACTCCGGCACACCGACGGCCGCGGGAGCGAGCCGGCCTCCTGCGCCGGAGGAGGAGATCTTCTCGGAGGGAATGCTCGGCCGGAAACTGCGCGAGGCGACGCTCGACGAGATCTTCCAGGACCTTGAGCTCGTTCTACTGCAGGCGGACGTCGCGCTGCCCGTGATCGAGCGCATGGAGGCCGATCTGCGCAAGGAGCTCGCCGGGCGCAAGCTGCGCTGGGGAGTGGACGCGGAGATGGCCGTCCGAGCATGCCTCGAACGGTCCGCACGAGCGATCCTGGCGCAGCCGGTGATCGACGTCGCGGCCGCGGCCCACGCGCAGGACCCGAAACCCTACGTCATCCTCTTCTTGGGCGTGAACGGGACCGGGAAGACGACCACGGTCGCGAAGCTCGCGGGCTGGCTGCGCGAGCGCGGGATCACGAGCGTGATCGCGGCGGGAGACACCTTCCGGGCCGGAGCGATCGATCAGTTGCTCCTCCACGGCGAAAACCTCGGCATCCGAGTGGTCCGTCAGCAGGAGGGCAGCGATCCGGCCGCGGTCGCGTTCGACGCAATCGCCCACGCCCGCGCGAAGAAGGTCGATGTCGTCCTCATTGATACCGCAGGTCGCCAGAACACCAACGACAACCTGATCCAGGAGGCGAAGAAGATCCGCCGGATCGCGAAGCCGAACCTCACCCTGTTCGTCGGGGACGCCCTCAGCGGCAACGACGTGGTCACGCAAGCCCAGCTGTTCAACGAAGCGCTCGGCATCGACGGGCTCGTCCTGACCAAGCTGGACGCCGACGTCCGCGGCGGGGCGGCCCTCAGTGTCGCCTACGTCGTCCGCAAGCCGATCGTGTTCATGGGCGTCGGCCAGAGCTACTCGGACCTCACCCCGTTCGATGCGGATTGGCTCGTTCGGCGCCTATTCTCCGAGGAGGGAGCCGGGTGACGGCGCGGATCGATGTGGTCCTCGTCCGACCCAAGGAGGACGGCAACGTCGGCGCGGTGGCTCGGGTCGCCAAGAACTTCGGCGCGGAGCGGCTCATCTTCGTCGCTCCACGTGCCAAGCTCGGGGTCGAGGCGCGTCGCCGGTCGATGGCCGGGCTGCCGCTCCTGAAAGCGGCGCACACGTACTCGACGCTCGACAAGGCCGTGACCAGCGCGGACCTCGTGGTCGGGACCACGGATCTGTCCACCGGCCGGTCGACCGGCTACCTGCGCCGTTCGGTGAGCCCCGAGCGGCTGGGGGAGGTTCTCGAGTCGCTCGTGGGGCGCGTCGCGATCGTCTTCGGACCCGAGGACAACGGCCTCTCCCGGACCGAGCTGCTGCGGTGCGATCTGCTCGTCCACATCCCGGCACGCCGCGAGTTCCCCACCCTCAACCTCTCCCACGCAAGCGCGATCGTGCTGTATGCGATGCATCGTGCGCGCCGTGGGCGGGCCTCCGAGAGCACGCCGGCCCCCGAGGAGCTCGAGCTCAACGGTCCCGAGAAGGAGCTGCTCCTTCGGCGGCTCGGCGAGCTCATGGAGCGGACGGGCTACCCCGGGCACAAGCGACGGGGTTTAATCCTCCTCTTCCGTCGTGTCTTCGGCCGAGCCACC
Source organism: Thermoplasmata archaeon (assembly GCA_013044425.1). Classification (GTDB taxonomy): domain Archaea; phylum Thermoplasmatota; class Thermoplasmata; order Lutacidiplasmatales; family UBA184; genus Lutacidiplasma. The sequence continues at coordinate 2,943 of JABEUK010000101.1, forward strand.
CCTACCGAGGCGGAATTCCGCATGATGCTCGGGTTCGTCAAGGGGGTTGAGCGGTCGCTTCCCCGAAAGTAGCATGTCCGAAAACGTAGATTGGCTCCGGGTCCGCGGTATAGGCCGAGAACGCTTCGCCGGGTACGTCGTCGACTACCTGGGCACCCTCGGCTACACGGTCGAGCGCACCGAGACCACCGAGCCAATGGAGAGCCACCTCGCCGCCCACCTGATCAAGCAGAACCCTTCGATCCCGCCATCGGCGAGCGATCTCGTGTTCCGATTGTATCCGACGAGCGGCGGGGCCGCCCTGATCTGGGAGGCCCCTCGGGCCGTCGCTCCGGAGGACCGCGCCGGGATGGATCGATTCGTCCGGGAGATCTCGCTGCATCTCGAGCGCTCCGTCGCGACCGAGAGCCACGCCACGGCGAAGGTCGTACGGCCGGCCGAGTCGCGCCTTCCGTGGATCGTCCCTTCCGCCGCCCCTCCCTGAGCCGGCATCGCGCGGACCCGAGGGCGGCCTCGGATCACGGACGAGCTATCGGTTCGATGCGCCCGGGCTCGGACGCGGCTTCCGCGACGAGCTGGGCCTCTTCCGGGGGCCCGGGGCTCCGGCTACCGAGGCCCACCACGAGCTGCACGCCGACCAAGATCAGGGCGAGGCCCGCGACCGTCCCCGGGCCGATGGGCTCCCCGAGCAACAGGTGGCCCCATAGTACCCCGAAGATCGGCATCAAGAAGGTGACGCTCAGCGCCTGGGTCGGGCCGGCCAGCTGGAGAATGTGGAAGTAGAGCAGGTACGCCAGCACCGTCGAGAGCAGGGCGAGGCCGAGCATCGCTTCGACCGCGAGGGGGGTGAACTGCGCGCTCGGGACCTCGACCAGAGCGAAGGGAAGGAGCATCGCGCCCGCCGCGAGCTGCTGACCCATCGAGATCGTGATGGGCGGAACTTCGCGGAACTCGCGGTGGAGATAGAGAGCCGCGATCCCGTAGGAGCCGGCCGCCAGGAGCGAGAGAACGACCGAGATCAGGATCCCCGTCGTCAGCGGGAACGGTGCGACGCCCACCGCGATTCCCACGCCGACGATCCCCAGGAGAAGGCCGAGGGAGGTACGGCGAGAGAGCGTCGCGCTCAGGAAGGAGACCGCGATGACGGTCGAGAAGATCGGAGCGGTGGAGTTGAGCAGGGCGGCGTACGACGCGGGCAGCTCGAGCTCGCTGATCGCGATCAGCGTGAACGGGAGCGCCGCGTTCAGCGCTCCGAGGATGAAGTAGGCCTTCCAACGGTTTCGGAGATCGGGAAATCGCGTGCGCACCTGGCCGGACGCGGCGATGTAGGCCAGTACCACACCGGCGGCGACGAGGACCCGGAGGTCGATGAGCAGCGCCGGGCCAAGGAGGGGGGAGGCGACTTGAATGAAGACATAGGAGAGTCCCCAGATCGCGCTGAGCACGACCAGGTAGACGTACTCCCGGGCGAGCATCGCGGACCGGACGACCATCCGAGGGAGCGCGCTCGGTGGAAAGCGATTATCACACCGATCTACGCGCCCCGCCCACGCCCCGATCCCAACGAGGGGGGAGGGACCCGGAGCCGTTCCTCTCCCGAAAACACCCCCACGAGGATAAGTTAGTATTAAATACAACCGCAAGTCTACTTGGCCTGACCACCTAGAGGATTCTCGGAGGAAAAAGTCGATGATGTCTGGACAAACGCCGATTCTGGTGCTGCGGGAAGGAACGAAGCGAGAGAAGGGCCGAGGCGCCCTCGCGAACAACATCGCAGCGGCCAAGGCGATCGCGGACTCCGTCCGCTCGACGCTCGGGCCGGGCGGTCTCGACAAGATGCTGGTCGCTTCGATGGGCGACGTGGTCGTCACGAACGACGGCGTCACCATCCTGAAAGAGATGGACGTCGAGCACCCGGCCGCGAAGATGCTGGTCGAGGTAGCTAAGACCCAGGACCAGGAAGCCGGGGACGGGACGACCACCGCGGTCGTGCTGACCGGAGAGCTCCTGAAGCGGGCCGAGGGCCTGATCGAGCAGGACATTCACCCCACGCTGATCAGCCAAGGCTACCGCCTGGCCTCCACCAAGGCGCTGGAGATCCTCGGCCAGATCGGCCAACCGATCAAGATCGAGGACCATGACTTGCTCGCCACGATCGCGATGACCGCGATGGCGTCGAAGGCCGTCTCGTACAACCGCAACGCGCTCTCCGAGATCTCGGTGAACGCGGTGACCGCCGTAGCCGAGAAGAAGAGCGCGGGCTACTCGGTCGATCTCGACAACATCCAGCTGATCAAGAAGCAGGGTGGCGCGATGACCGACACCGAGCTCATCGAAGGGGTCATCGTGGACAAGGAGAAGGTGCATACGGGCATGCCGACGAGCGTGAAGAACCCGAAGATCGCGCTCCTCGATGCCGCTCTCGAGATCAAGAAGACCGAGATCGATGCCAAGATCGAGATCAACGAACCGTCGCAGCTCAACGCCTTCCTCCAGGAGGAGGAGAGCATGCTCCGCCGGATGGTCGACCAGGTGAAGAAGTCCACTGCGAACGTCCTCTTCTGCCAGAAGGGGATCGACGACCTCGCCCAGCACTACCTCGCGAAGGAAGGGATCTACGCCGTCCGCCGCGTCAAGAAGTCCGACATGGAGAAGCTCGCGAAGGCGACCGGCGCGAACATCGTCTCGAAGATCACCGAACTCGCGGCCGACGACGTCGGCTCGGCCGGTCTGGTCGAGGAGCGCAAGATCGGGGACGACTCCCTCACGTTCGTGACGGGCTGCAAGAAGGCCCGCGCGGTGAGCATCCTGATCCGCGGCGGGACCGAGCACGTGCTCGATGAGATCGAGCGCTCGCTCGACGACGCGCTCAACGTGGTCGCGGTGGCCATCGAAGACGGGAAGTACGTCTACGGCGGCGGCGCGACCGCCAGCGAGCTCGCGCTGCAGCTCCGGGACGAGGCTGCGAAGATCGGGGGCCGCGAACAGATGGCCTACGAGAGCTTCGCGGAGTCGCTCGAGGCGATCCCGCGCACCCTCGCCGAGAACGCGGGGCTCGACCCGATCGACATCCTGATCGAGCTGCGCAAGGCCCACAAGTCCGGCAACAAGCAGGCCGGGGTCAACGTTCACGCGGGCAAGGTCGACGATATGGGCAAGCTCCACGTCATCGAGCCGATCCGGGTCGGGCGCCAGGCGATCCAGAGC
>JABEUK010000102.1 GCA_013044425.1 Thermoplasmata archaeon
ACCGATCCGGTCCGAGTGGAGGAGCTTGTCGAGTTCGTTCACCACCCGCCGCCGCTCCGATCGTCTCCGTGAGCGCGATCGAGGGCGACGAGCCGCTCGGCGTTCAGCGCGGGGCCCACGATCGTCCGAGCCCTCCGCAGGACCGGAAAGCGTAGCTCGGGATCAGGATGCATCGGGCCGGCCCCGGTGCTCGCGCGCGCCCGCGCTCTCGGCGCCGGCTCGTCCCTAGGAGAGCGGTGGGCCACCGTCGGAGGCGACCTCGTCCTCTCGTTCCATCTCGGGGATATCTCCGCTCGTAAAGCCTCGGCCTCGGCCGGGTCGTACGGGCTCGAGACGCGGGGTCAGGGGGCGCCAGCACATCCGGGAAAACGGACCGAGCAGGAAAGCCGGTAGACCGATCGACCGACCCACTCGCAGCACATCCTCCTTGGTGAGCTCCCCTACGAGTGCGAGCACGATGAAGTACACCGCGAACCCGAGGAGGACCCCCACGGCCAGCTCGTAGTAGCGGCTGATCGCCAGCACGCTGTTGAGTCGGCTCACGGCGACGAACGCGAGGAGGGCGCTCAACGCGATCATGCCGATCGCCTTGGGGTGGATCTGGACGTCCATGAGACGGTGCATGGCGATCGCGTTCCAGATGAACGCCGCCACGGAGCTCGCGAGCACCGCGAGGGACGCGGCGATGAGCCCGTCGCTCGAGGGAAGGATACCGTACGGGGGAAGGAGCGCGAAGGCGATCGCGAACATCGCGACCACCTGGAAGGCGGTCAGGTACAGCTCCAGCCGACGCCAGCCGATGGCGCTGAGCCCGGCGGCGATGAGCCCGGTGATGGTCGCCGGGATCGTGCTGGCCACCAGGATCGCAAGCGGCGTCGCCGCGGTCTGGGCGTAGAGCGAATTGGTCAGGATGTTGAGTACGTTCACCCGGTAGATGACGAGCGCGAGGACCGCCGGGACGACGAGCATCGAGGTGTAGCGGATCGCCTGCCACGTGCCCTCGCGGATCGCCTCGTACTGCTCCCGTTTGTGCAGCTTCGCTAAGTAGGGGAAGAGGGGAGCGGCCACGGCCGAGGGAAGCGCGAGCACGAGCACGCGGAAGCCGTTCGCGACGAGGAAGTTGTTGACGGCCTGCAAGCCGAGGGTCGCATTGACGACGAATGGCATGGCGTTCGAGGCGACGTACGACAGCCCGAGCGCGCCGAGAAGCGGCCAGGAGAACTTCAGCAGGAGGACCGCTTCGGCCTTCCGGTACCGTCGGACGAAGGCCCGTAGGAACGGCAGGCAGTAGATCGCGGAGACGATGCCCCCGACGAAGTAGGCGATCGTCAGACCGAAGAGCGTCGGGGAGAGGAACGCCGCCACGATGATCAGCGGCGTGCGCACGAGCACTTCGACCAGGTACGGGTACTGCGCCTTGACGGAGTTACCGACCCCGATGTAGTAGCTTTGGTAGATCTGCTCGCCCGTCCAGATGAGCGGGAGCAGGAGGAAGAGCCCGAGCGCGATGAGCTCCGGGCCGTTCGAGGCGAGCGTCGCTCCCGCGAAGGAGATCGGCGCGAGCGTGAGCATCAGCGCGGCCGCGAAGCCGCAGATCAAGAGGCGGAGGAGGAGGTACGTCCCGGTGTTGTCGGTCGCGCTCTTCCCTCGAGCGAGGAAGAATCGATACCCCCCTCCGAGCCCGAAGTCGCCGAGGCTGTTGATCGCCGAGCCGATGCCGAGGAAGAGCTGGACCAGCCCGAGGAGCGCCTGGAGCGACGCGGTGACTCCGACGTATTTGTACAGCACCAGGCTTCCGATGAACCCGATGAACTGGATCGCGATCGCCGCCAGGAAGACGCCGGCGGAGTTGACCGTCAGCGAGTAGGCCCGAGGCGGGAGCTCTTCCGAGACAGGGACCTGCCCGGAGAAGGGCACGGGCGGAGGATTCGCCATCAGCCTTGGAACTGGCCACTCGGGCCCCCGCTCATATCTGCGTCGCTCGACTGCCCGATCGAGATCCCGGACGAGAGTTCGTGCGCGCGCTCCGACCGGCCCGGGCCGGGAGCGCCCCGTCGCGCGCATGGGTGTGCCACCGCACCTGATCGGCCAACGCCTCGATCGCCCGAGCGGGCGAGTGCGGTACACCCGATCCGCACCTCACCTTGAGCACCGTGCAACGGAACGGGTCACCTCGCTTCCGGCACGTTCGGTAGAGAGCGGTTCGGTTGGAGTTGCCACCAGATAGTGAGGCTAGCCGCGGGGAGCAGCGCCAGTCTCTACCGGTCCCACCGGCCCGAAAACGACGGGATGCGTGCAGTCAGCATGGGAATGGTATCACGCCCGTTCACGGTCAACCGGTAGTCAGCCTTGCAATCGCCTCCAGCCCCTACCCGCTTCGACTGACGGCGCGTAATGGAGATTGCCTTCGACACCGATTCCTACCCTCCGATGCAGGATGGCGTTTCGGCGGTTACCGGCCTCCCTGTAGGGGGAGGTGCTACCCAGGGCCATTTCCTTTCACTCCGGGATTCCTGAAATCGCCCCGAACGTCGACTCTAGGGGGCATTGTGCGGGGCCGGTGCTGTAACGTTGTCGCGGCTTCGGGCGACCTTTCTCCTCAGTCGGCGCGTGGGAAAGCCCCGGGGAGTCGCTCGGCCTTTCGGCTTCGTTCAGTCCTAACCGAACGGAAAGTCGACGGTTTGGACTCGGGTGGGGTTGCGACCGAGCCCATTCCCCAGATTGGGGAGGGGGGCTTTCCGCCTTCAGCGAATCTCGCCCCCCTACTCGAGGGCTGATACGCTGACGATGCTACCTCCAAGGGACCATGTGACGCGGCCGGTGTGATTCGAGGACTCCCACGACGCTGGGGGCGCTATTTGGCAGAGAGTCCCTGGCGGGCACACCGGGAAGAGTATTGGAGCATGGATCGCCTCCCGGGGCAGCGTTTGACCACTTGCATGCCCGAACGTGCCGTTGAGTTCGATCCCGCCGGGTATGTGCTGGAACCAGAGACAGAAGTTGTCCGAAACTAGGCTCGAATTGAACCAGAAGCACTCCGCTCCCGATGGACTTACGAAAGTGATATCGACGCCGCGTGTCTTCCACTGCGCTGACCCCGCCGGCAACACCGCGATCGTCAGCAGCACAGCGGTGGTCACCGCGAGGGCCGCTCCCACCAGCAAGGAAAGCGTGTGAGTTTCTCGCATGGAGCGAGCAGAAGATAGGACCTCTCTGTAAGGCTCTTCCGGGGGAGTCACCACTTACTGACACCACCGCAACCCACCCCAGGCAGGCGAACGCCCGTTCCTTTGGTTCGGGGGCAGCCCCCTCTGGCGCTTCCCACGGCGTAGCGGCCAAGCGACCCTTTGGTTGACCGTGGGGAGCGGTCCTCAGGCCCGGCCGGGGGTCCCAGCCGAGCCAGCGCCGACCCCGTTCCAAGCGGACCCCTTTCCCCCACGAAGTTTACCTGCGGAAAAGCCGGACTCCGGAGG
>JABEUK010000103.1 GCA_013044425.1 Thermoplasmata archaeon
CCGTCGGTAAGACGGCGTTTTCTGGGGAACCAACCCCTGGACGGAAATTGGAAGCGCAAGCCACTGATTTCAATCGGTGGTCGTTGACCTTCCCGTGACACTACCGGAGAGGCGGTAAAGCTCGGGCCGGAGCGGACCCCGCGACTGCGAGTTCCAGCATTCTCGAGTACGGCCTGCCCTCCCACCCGTTTACGGTCGGAGTCGATTACAGCTGACTCCGCCCGTTTATCCTTCGATGGTGCTCCTCCTCCCGAGGGGAACATGAAGACCTGGGAGGAATTGTTCGATTTCAGCGGGAGCGTAGCCATCCTGACCGGTGGGGCAATGGGCATTGGAGAGGCGATCGCGCGACGGCTCGCTGCTCAGGGAGCTTCGGTCGTTGTTGCCGATATCGACGAGAGCAAGGGGGACATGGTGGTCCGAGAACTCGCTGAGCTCGGGAAAGGTAAGCCCCTCTTCGTACGGACCGATGTCCGCGATGTCTCTCAGGCCGAGCGCCTCGTGAAGACCGCGGTACAAGAGTGCGGGCACCTCGACATTCTCATCAACAACGCCGGGATCTATCCGATCGCGCCGGCGATGTCCGTCACACCCGAGCTATGGAACCGAGTGCTGGAGGTGAATCTGCGAGGGCCGTTCTTCCTCGCCCAAGCGGCGGCGCGGAAAATGAAGGGCCAGGGATCTGGGGGGAGCATCGTCAACATTGCCTCGATCGACGCTCTGCACCCCACGGGTCGGCTTGCCGCCTACGACGCCTCCAAAGGTGGGTTGAGAATGCTGACGCGATCGCTCGCACTCGAGCTCTCGCCTCTTAACATCCGAGTGAACGCGATCGCGCCGGGTTCCATCGCGACCCCCGGGGCTGCCGCGGCCAGCGCGGGCGCGAGCCCCGCCGAGACAACCAGGATGCTTGAGTCGTTCACGTCCCGCACTCCACTCCGACGTGTCGGAGAACCGGACGATATCGCCTGCGCGGCCCTGTTCCTTGCGAGCCGTGCAGCGAGCTACATCACCGGTGTCACGCTCGTGGTGGATGGGGGGTACCTCCTGTCCTAGACCCAGGGACCGATCGCGCATCCTCGAGGATGCCTCGGACCTCTCAGCCCCGTGCTCTCGAGGTCCGTGGGCCGGTCGGGTCCCGCCGTCTCGAGCAAAGGTTTACGTCCATCGTCCGGTTCTCGCGGCGATGGCTCGGAACCTCCGCGCCGAGGTCTGTGTGGGGGCTGCCATCTTTCACGGTTCGAGGCTCCTGCTCCTGCGGCGACGCGATGACCTTGCGGCCTTTCCCGGGAGCTGGGACATTCCCGGGGGTCACGTCGAGGAAGGCGAATCCATCGTGCATGCCCTGCGCCGGGAGGTCGCGGAGGAGACCGGATTGTCCATTCGTGTCGGTACGCCCTTTCAGGCCGGCCTCTTTGAGTACCCGGCCCGCCGAGGACGACCAATCCCCACGGTCGAAATCGACTTTCTCTGCACGCCCCGAGCCCGGGTCCGACCACGGCTGAACCCGGCGGAGCACACCGAGTTTGCGTGGGTCGCAAGAGAGAAGGCATCTCGGTACCCCGCTCCGGCGTTCCTGCGAAGGATTGTGCAGTCCGCATTCTCAGCGACACGGGAGAACCTGGGCTAACGCAGAGCGGAGGGCATCGTGGTGGACGCCACCGACATCGCATTCGCCGCGGCCATCGCGTCGCCGGCGTTCGCGATCCTCGCGGTCTGGCTTGGCTTCCGCTATCAGAAGATAGTGCTCGATCGAGAGCGCAAGGGGCAGGCGTACCTTCGAGCCATCGCGGGGCTCGGGCAGATGGCGATGGTCGTGCAGGCCTACCTCGACTATCTACGTTTCACGGGTGGCCCCGCCCTTCAGCCCGATGGGTTCTCCTACCTCAACCTCGACCGCAGCACCGATGAGTTCCGGGGGCGATTGTACCTCATTCTCGCCCCTGCCGTATTCGGGGAAGGGGCCTATCACCGGAACGTTCTCCGGGGACTCGTTCCGACCGCTCAAGAGGAAGAGGCCGGCTGGTGGCTTGACGGGGTGGTCGCTTTCTTCCGACAGTTCAATCGCCGAACGCTCGAGTTCGCGGCGGCCATCGGAGAGCTCGAGGCCCACTCCGTGGCACCTTCGGTCCTGAAGGAACTGATGGCCATTCGCGATACGCTCGATCGCTGCTTGCTCGACGCGCTCCGGGGCCGTCTGGACCCCCAATTCAGGATCGCGCAGGTACAAGCGCGCGTCGACCAACTTCAGACCTTGTATCGACGGGACATGGGAGTCTAGTCCTGGGATGCCGGGCCGTTCGATGGCCTACGCTCAGGACGGAACCTTTGGGCGCGCCAACTCGAGCTGATAGGCGCGCAACACATTCTCAGGGAACATCAACGAAAATCCCCAGCCCTCGTATCGATCGGGGATTCGAACCCGGCGTACCTGATCGAGCGAGAGGGCCTGTCGTACCGCTCCGAGGGCGATCCGATCGAGATCGCTGAGGTAGCGCACGACCACTCCGAGAGTGCTCCCGGGTCCCACCGGGCCGTGCCCCGGAAGCACTCGATCGGGCCGCAGCCGCTGCATGCGCCGAAGTATCCGCATCCAGCGGTCGGGCCAGCCGTCGCTCACGGACGGATGGAGCCCGACCATCGCGAGGTCTCCCGCGAAGATGATCCGTTCCTCGGGCAGGTAGCCGAAGACGTCACTCGGCGAATGGCCCCCCCCATAGGTGATCAGATGAAGGGACCGACGAGACCCGATGAGAACGAGTTCTTCATCGAAGGTGACCTCCGGAGGAACGATGGAGGGCTTCTTAGGTGACTCGAGCACGCCACGGAACCATGCACGTACGAGCGGGCGGTCGGCGGGCCGGATCGGTGATTTCGCTCCGCCCATCGCCGCCAGCTCCTTAGGGAACTCGCGACGACATTCTTCGAACTGACCTCGGCTCTTTTGGAGGACGAGTTCCCGCACCTTCCGCGAGGAGACGACACGGCCTCCGTGGAACGCCGAGTTTCCCCAGATGTGGTCTCCGTGCCAGTGACTGTTGACGACCCAATCCGGTTTCCGCCCCGTACATCGCTCGGCCGCACGTGCCAGATCCGCGCCGGCCATGGGCGTCAGCATCGAGTCGAAGACGACGGTGCGCCCGCCGAGGTCCACGATTCCCGCGTTGCACAGGCCATACCCGCGCGTACGGGCGATCGCGGCGTAGATCCCGGGTCCGAGCTTCTCGATACGGAAGTGAGGGCTCGTGGGGATCGCGCGCATTGGAGCGGCATACCCCGCGATACATAGACCTATAGAGAAGGCCCGGGCGTTCGTGAGGACCGGGGGTTTCGAGCGGAACCCCGGTCACGTGACGCGCCGTGTACCCCCGGTCCGGCGGATCCGCTCGCGAGCCGGCAGGAGGCATATTTTTCGAGAACTTGAGTCGCCCGACCGAAAGGTAAGGCTCTTCTACACCCCCGGTCATGCCGAACGGATGACAGACAGCAAGCCCGCCACGCCGATCTCCCAGCTGAAGGCCAATCAGACGGCCACGGTCCACGCGACCGTCAAGTCCTTGGAAGCCACTCGCGAGATCCCCAGCAACGACGGAAGTACGCGCAAGGTGCGCAACGCGAACCTCAAGGACCAGAGCGGCGAGATCGTCTTCACGCTGTGGGCCGGCGAGGTCGACATGGTCCAGGAAGGCGACCACGTGATGATCACCGACGGGTGGGTCAAGGACTACAAGGGCAAGCCCCAGATCTCCCTCGGGCGCTCGGGCAAACTCACCAAGGTCCCGAACCCGCCCGCGTAAGCGGGCGATCGCAGATTCGGGTCCCGCCGCACGGTGCGCTCGGCGCCGGCGGCGGGCGATAGGCGCCCGTAGCCCAGCGGTTCGGGGATGGATAGAGGTCGAGTCACGAGCGCGAGTTTATGCACGCGGCGAGCTGTCTCGCTTCGATGACCGACAAGTGCGAGTACTGCGGTGATTCCCTGGCTGACGATTGGGTCGCCTGTCCGAAGTGTGGGAAACCCAAGTACGGCGGAAAGCCCCTCGTGGAGATCGCCTCCAAGGAAGACAAGCGCTAGGTCGCATCCCGAAAACCCGAATTCTCCGGACCTGTCGCTTCGTGCCGGGACGCGACGTTCTTAGGACCTGTAAATCATCCTTGGAAGGAACGGCCACCGTCGTCGTTCGATGTTCTGAGAGCGTGTCTGAAGCACGACACGAGCCGCCCTTCTGCGCCCGAATCCCTGCGACGATCGCAACGGACTCGCGAGGACGTGCGAACCAAGGCATAATGAGTCTCCTCGTGGATGGGGATTGAGTATGCCGAAGGCGAAGGCCCGGAAGAAGAGCGCGAAGAAGGGAAAGAAGACCGCGAGGAAAGGAAAGAAGAGTCGCCGTTAGGCGACCAACCTTTCCGCGGCCCCACCCGACTTGGGTGGGGCCGCCACATACCCTTTGGGCCTCCCCGTTCTCTCTTCTCTTTCCTGCGCACGCCGCCGCGTACTCCGTAGGGCTGGCGTGCATCGCGCTCGATGCGCGCGCACTTCCGCGCGACCGGGGCAACCCGCTCGGAAATGCTCGATCGAGCGAGCTACCCGTTCTTTCGATGGCTGATGCGCATAGTCGCGTCCCGAAGCCGCGACCGTGACGGGTCCGATGAGAGGTACTCTCTAGGGAGGTACCGTCGGCAGGGGCTTGCCGCAGGACCGGCAGAAGGCGGCCTGCTTGGAGTTCGAGGTTCCGCAGGCCGGGCAGAAGCGCTCGGCGACGGCCGTCGCCGGGAGAGGTGCCATCGGTGGAGGAGCGGTCGAGTATGCCTGGAACTCCTGCACCGGGACCTTCTCGCGCGTGAAGTAATAGATGATTGCCACCGGCCAGCAGAGGATAATCAGGACGACCAGAATCCAGAGTGTGTACTTGCGCTTGTACTCCACGGGGCCCCCAACCATAGTGGTCTGACCGGTCGCCATCGGAAGGGCGTATCCGTCGGGGGTTATAGACCCAGCGGCCGGGACGGCACCCACGAATCCGCGCAGCGACCCGGGATCCCGCTTCGCGATGAGGCCCGTCGGCCCACGTCCGATCGAGGGTATCCGTGGCTCCGATCTGTGGACCGAGGTTGACGACTACGTCTCGAACCTTCTCGTCGCATCGGATCCCGCGCTCGAGCAGTCGGTGATCGACAGCCGCATGGCCGGGTTGTCTCCCATCCATGACTCACCGAATCAGGGCAAGCGGCTCCAGATCCTGAGACGCGCGTTCAGGGCACGCACGATCCTCGAGGTCGGAGCGCTCGGCGGACACAGCACGATCTGGATGGGACGAGCGCTACCGGTGGACGGGCACCTGCACCCGCTGGAAG
>JABEUK010000104.1 GCA_013044425.1 Thermoplasmata archaeon
ATAGTCGAGGTTCACGAGACCCGGACGCGTGACGATCTCCACCAGCCCCTTGATCCCGGTCATCAGGACCGCATCGGCGAGCTTGAACGCCGCATCGAGGGGCATCCGGGGAACGAGCTCGAGGAGCTTGTCGTTCTGGATGACGATCGTAGTGTCGCAGATCCGTCGCAGGCGCTCCAGGCCATCCAGGGCCGCTTCCATGCGGGCGACGCCCTCGCCCGAGAACGGCAGGGTGACCACGCCGATGGTGAGCGCGCCCTGTTCCTTCGCGATCCGCGCGACCACATGGGCCGCGCCCGTGCCGGTGCCGCCTCCCATTCCGGCGGTGACGAAGACGAGATTCGCTCCCTGAAGGAACTGGCGGATCTCCGCCTCGTTCTCGCGGGCCGCTTCCTCTCCGACCTCGGGCCGAGCGCCGGCACCGAGCCCCTTCGTCGTCCGGAGCCCGATGAGCACCTTGCGAGATGCGTGGATCATGAGCAGGTGTTTCGCGTCCGTGTTGAGCGCGCACATCTCCGCGCCCTGGATCCCCTCCTCCATGCAGCGGTTGATCGTGTTGGACCCACCGCCGCCGCAGCCGACGACGCGGATGTGGACCTTGAGCGTCTCCGCGAGCTGGGCGAGTTCGGCGTCGTCGGCGCTCGGAGAGCCCCGCCCTCCCGGCGGGCGTTCCTCGCGCGTCGCGATCGCTTCCTGGATGATGGACTTCACGGTCGTAGCACCCGGACGATCCTCGGGATCGGACTTCGCGGCCGGGAATACTTAATCCTGCCTTTGGACCGGCAGGGCCCGGTCCAGGTGATCGGCGGGAAGGGCCCCAGCCGGGAGCGCCGCGTCCGCCCGGCGTACGGCCAGATCTACCTCTTGGATTGGCACCCATCGCCCCACAACACGGCGCAGCACACCGTACTCTCCCCCAGGCGGGGCCGAGCGCCCATCGGTCTCTCGGACCCCCCTCATGCGAAAGCCCCTCGCGGATGGGGAGGGATCGCGCTCGACGGAATCAAAGGCGACCGGAGGATCCTACGGTATCTCCAGGCCGTGCGACACATGGGCTCGGCCCTGGGTCGGGTGGTCGGAAGGTGGCAATCCTCCTCGCTGCGCGACAGCTTCGACGCTCGTGCTCCCGGCCGACCCGGACGCCGGGATGGGTCTCGGTTCCTCCGGCCGGTGAGCGGTCGGTTCGGCGGGGTCGGGGCTTCCTACGGACCGGACGATGGCTCTGCGTGCACGCGAAGGGTCGTTACAATCGGGCTCGTCGAGCGCTTCTGGAGCGCGCGCATGGGGTGTGGGCCTCCTCGGAAGCGGTGCCGCGAGAGCGGAGCGTTGAGCTCGGCCCCAGGGGGCCGCCCGCGCTCATTCCCTTCGGTACTTCACGTCCGGGTCGGAAGAGAATAGCGAGCCGGCGGAAGGAATCCGACCTCGCGTTGCAGGAGGAGGTGATCGGGCGAAAGCCACGGAGGCGTCGACCCCACGTGGAGCGATGAAAGGGCCGCGTGCGAGAAGCCAATGCTCCCGCACGCGCCGCCGTTGGTCGTGATGCTCGAAGTGACCTTCCCGCTGGAGGCGTTGACGAACGCCGTGAAGTTCGAACCCGTTCCTCCACCGTTCGGATTGCAGGTCGTGAAGTGGATGTCCCACTCTGGGCTCACGCTGTACCCGGAGAAGGACAGGCCCGAGGTCAAGATGTACGACGCGCTCGCCGAGGGGTGCGCGGCCACGTACGCGGAATCGTTGGAGGCGATCGCCGTCGCCGCCGCCGTGCTGTCGATGATCCCGGACCCTAGCCCTGTGAAATAGGAGAAGAACGAGCTCACGCACCCAGAGCCGGAGACGGTGCCCATGATCGTCGCGCTCGATCCGGAAACCAACACGAACAAAAGGCTCGAGCTCGCGCTGCTATAGAAGAAGAAGAACCAGTAGCTGGTCTCGCCGTTGGCGTAGGTCCCCGTCCACGGCGAAAATGTCGGCCAGAAGCTGGGCCCGCCGGTAAAGGGGCAACTCGCGTTGAAGGCGGGGTGCGAGGTGTTCGTGTATGCGGCTGTGAGGCTTTCGCCGAGCCCGACGACCGGGAGCCAGCCGCTGCCCTGCGCGTTCGCCGCCGCGACCGCGACCGGCTTCGCCTGGCTGTAGGCGGTCTGGCTCCCTCCTCCCGAACTCGTGTAGGTGATGGCCTGCGAAACCGCCGCTCCGCTGACGATCACGTTACCCGACGAAGGGGCGGGCGTGTATCCGGCCACCGAACCGGCCACGAAGGGATAAATCCCGTTCGGCTCCGTGAACACGATGGACGTCCCGGCCGAGGATTGGATCGAGCCGTTCAGGGTCACCGACCATGGGGTTCCGAAAGTGAGCCCGGACTCCGTGAAGGTGACCGCGTAGGTCGTGGCGACGGCGCTCGTGAAGGTGATGGTCTGGGAGACCCCCGCGCCGTTGACGGTGAGCGTCCCCGATGTCGGAGCGGCGGAATAGCCGGTCACCGCCGCGACCGTGTACGCATAGTTGCCATCGGTCTCTGAGAAGGTGATCGTGCTCGTGGTCGAACTCTGGGGAGTGCCACTCAGCGTAACGGTCCAGCTCGCCCCGGCCGGAAGCCCCGTCTCGGTGAACACGACCGAGTAGGTCACCGCCGTCGTGAAGGTGATGGCCCGGGAGACCGCCGCGCCGTTGACGGTCAGCGTCCCCGACGAGGGGGATGCGGCGTACCCGGATACAGTTCCGACGGTGTAGGCATACGCCCCGTTCGGTTCCGTGAACGTGATGCTCGAGGTTGCGGAGCTTTCCGTCGATCCGTTCAACGTCACCGACCACGAGGTCCCCGAAGGGAGCGCCGACTCCGTGAATACGACCGAGTAGGTCGGGACCGGTGTGAGGGTGACGGCCTGGGAGAGCGGTTGACCGTTGACGGTCAACGTCCCCGACGCCGGGAGAGCGGTGTAGCCCGTGGCGCTCACCGAGTAGGAGTAGCTTCCGTTGGCGACGTTGAACTGGATGGAACCGGAGGAGGAGCTTTGCGCGTTTCCCCCCAGTGTGACCGACCACGAGCCCCCCAAGAGAAGCCCGGTCTCGGTGAACGTGACGGCAAACTTCAGGCTCGTACCCCCGCCGTTCGACTTGGGAGTGAAGACGCCCGCGGCGAACAGACCGCCGGCCACGACGACCACGGCGACCACGACCACGATGATCCCCAGCACGACCGGCGCGATCCCGCGTCGATTTCTGCCCATGGACCGTCGTGCGGTCCCGCGGGGCATCTTCAGGATCTCTTCGGACTTCGCTGGAGCCACGAATCTCGGGGACCTGTCGACCATTGGTTTCTCGCGTTACCCGCGGCCGGAGGGCCGGCGGGGACCCCTTTCGTATCGAGGTTCACCTATTATAATCCACGTTCCGCAACCTCGGGTCGTTGGAGGCGCCCGGAAGGGTCGATGTCCATC
>JABEUK010000008.1 GCA_013044425.1 Thermoplasmata archaeon
ACCATCAGGCGTCCATCTAGGGGTGCGGGCATATTCCTTTCTCCCCCCATCGCCGCTGTCGGTTGTGCGAGCGCGAAAGCGTTAGGCGGGCCCTATATGCTCGCCCGGGCTCGCGTCCTACATGCAGGTCCGAGACCCGGTCTGCGGAATGACGGTCGACCCGGCCCGCGCCGCGGCGAAGGGAACGTACGGGGGCATAACGATCTACTTCTGCAGCGAGGGCTGCCGCAAGACCTACGAGCGCACCCACCCCAGCGCGTAGACTCGGGGCGGGTGGTCGAACGGCTCGGAGGGCGCGCGCTCGATGGCGACCGACCCGATCTGCGGGATGTCCGTCGACGAGCAGAGCGCCGAGCTCACCCTCCTGCGCGAGAATCGAACCTACTACTTCTGCTCCACGACGTGCCTCAAGGAGTTCTCCGCCCCCGAGCACCAGCTCGCCCAGCTCAAGCTTCGACTCGCGATCGCATGGCCCCTCTCCGTCGTGATCGTCGTCCTTTCGTACGTGTACTCCCCGTCGGGATGGCCGTGGGTCGCGCTCGCGCTCGCGGGCGTTGTCCAGTTCTACCCCGGACTGGATTTCTACCGCGGCACCTACGATGCGATCCATAACCGCGTCTGGAACATGGACATCCTCATCGCGGTCGGAACCACCGTCGCCTTCGCGTACAGCGCCACGGTGGTGGTGGCGCCGGCCGGGCTTCCTCACAACTACTACTTTGACGCGTCGGCCCTGATCGTTACCCTCATCCTGACGGGACACTACCTCGAACATCTCACCCGCGAGAGGGCCCGCGGCTCGCTCCGTAAGCTCCAGGAGCTGCTCCCGAGCACCGCGAGGGTTCTGCGGGACGGAAGAGAGGTGGAGGTCCCGGTCTCGGAGGTACGGGCCCGAGACCGCCTCCGCGTCCGTCCGGGGGGCCGTGTTCCGACCGACGGGATAGTCCTGGAGGGCCAATCGGCCATCGACGAAGCGATCCTGACGGGCGAAAGCCTCCCGGTAGAGAAGAGCCCCGGCGACTCGATCATCGCGGGGTCGATCAACGGCGAAGGGCTTCTCACGGTAGAGGCGACGAATGTCGGAGAGGACACACTGCTCGCCCAGATCGGCCAACTCGTGGCCGAGGCCGAGACGAGCCTAGTGCCGCTGCAGAAGCTGGCCGACCGGATCGCCGCTACGTTCGTCCCCATCGTCCTCGTCCTGGCGGTCCTGGCATCTCTCGCGTGGGCTCTGGCCGGCGTCGGCCTAACGATCGCCCTGCTCGTTCTCGTCTCCGTGGTCATTACGGCCTGCCCCTGCGCCTTCGGCATCGCGACCCCCGCCGCGATCGTCGTAGGAACCGGGAGGGCCGCCGAGGAGGGGATCCTCTTCAAGGGACCCGATTCCCTGGAGCGCGCCAGCCAGGCGGACGTGGTCCTTACGGACAAGACGGGGACACTGACCCGCGGAGAACCTTCCCTGACGGACGTCCTCGCGATGCCCGGGGTCGACGCGGCTCACCTCCTCGGCGTCGCGGCGGGTCTGGAGCTGGGTTCGGAGCACCCGCTGGCCAAGGCGGTGCGCGACGCGGTGGCCCGGGCCGGCTCGGCCATCTCCCCGGTTCGCTCGCTCACCGCCGAACCCGGTCGGGGGATCCGCGGCGAAACAGACGGTCGGACGGTCTCGATTCTTCGGGGGGCGGCCGCCCGGACGGACCGTCTGGAACTCGGCCCCTTGGTCGCGGACTCCCGCCGCCTCGAGTCCGAGGGGAAAACATGGTCGATCGTCCTCGAAGAGGGACGCCCCTTGGGAATCCTCGGATTCTCCGACGAAGTCGCTCCCGGCGTCCGAGAGGCGATCTCGGCCCTCGCGCAGGACGGCATCGCCGCGATCATGGTGACGGGCGATCATGAGGGCGCGGCGCGTCGTGTGGCGGAGCAGGTGGGAATCACCGAGGTGCACGCCAACGTGGGCCCTCAGGAGAAACTGGCGATCATCCAGGAGTACCAAGCCCGGGGGAAGCACGTCGCCTACGTGGGCGACGGCATCAACGACGCACCGGCGCTCGCGGCCGCGGACCTCGGCATCGCGATCGGTGCCGGTACCGACGTCGCAAAGGAAGTCGGTGGAGTGACCCTCGTGCGGTCGGACTTCCGAGGTGTGGCACTCGCGCTGCGCACCGGACGTCGGACCGTGGGAAAGGTCAAGGGCAATCTGACGTGGGCGCTCGGGTACAACGCGGTACTGCTTCCGATCGCGGCCGGTGCCCTGGTCCCCGTCTTCGGCCTCGGCATCTACAACGTACTGCCCATCACGGGGGCGCTCGCCATGGGTCTCTCCTCCACCTCGGTCGTACTGAATTCGCTCTCCCTTCGCTTTGTCTCGTTGGCCCACTGAGCCGCAAGATACGCTGGGCAGGTCCCCGGGTCAAGCGCAATCGACGGGCGCCTCTAATCCCGTCCCGCCGTCGAGCATCGCATGGCGCGATCCTCCGGGCCCGGCGGGAGATCGGCGTCCAGCCGACCTCGGCGGGCCGTCGTCGCGGTCGTGACGGTGGTGATCATCGCCGGGGTGTTTCTCGCGCTGACGACGCCGGCGAGCGCAAGCCCCCCTGCTTGTAGGGGGGTTAGCGAGCCCCTTATGCTCCCGGCGACTTGGGGTCGGTGCTACCGCCGAAGATGTATCAGCCCACCAAGTACCGCCTCTACCCGTTCCCGAATCAGGAGAGGGAACTCCGCCGGCAGTTCGAAGAACTCCGCCTCCTGTGGAACCACGCGCTCGAGCAGCGACAGGAGGCGTGGCGGAAGGAGAAACGGTCCGTTTCGTACGTCGGCCAATGTCGGGACCTCGCCCGCTGGAGGGCCTACGACAAGGACGGCATCGGTAGGGTCTATGGACACGTTGCCCAAGAGACACTTGCCCGCCT
>JABEUK010000105.1 GCA_013044425.1 Thermoplasmata archaeon
AGCGCCGCCACCACCGAGGAGTCGACCCCACCGGACATCGCGACCACGATCGGGCCGCCGCCCTCGGCGATGCGTCGGACCACCTCCTCGGTCCGCGCGGCACGGACGGCCCCCACGACAGATCCGGACATGAAAGGAGCGAGCGGAAGCCGCCGACCGCAAAAACGGTTGCCGGCCGGGACGCTCCGGTCCCCCCGCCACGCCTTTCCCCGTACGCCTCCTTCGACCCCGATCGGCCATGAACGCCTCCGAGAACCTCTCGGCGCTCGACCTTCTCGACCCCCGCTTGGTCGAGGCCGCGGCGCGGCGGGGCATCCGGGAACTCACCGAGATCCAGCGTCTCGCTCTGCCGCTGCTGCACACCGACTCCGACGCCCTCCTCCTCTCCCCCACCGGGAGCGGCAAGACCGAGGCGGCACTGCTTCCGCTGCTCTCGCTCCAACTGCGCGCGCCCTCTCCTCCGGTGAGCCTGCTGTACGTCACGCCGCTACGCGCCCTCAACCGGGACCTGGAGCACCGGCTGGTGGGGCTCGCGGGGGATGTCGGCCTGCGGGCCGCCGTGCGCCATGGCGACACTCCGACCTCGCAACGCACGGCCCAATCCCGCACGCCATCGGACCTACTCCTCACGACCCCCGAGACGCTCCAGCTCCTGTTGGTCGGCAGCCGCCTACGCCAGACCCTGAAGCAGGTCCGCACGGTCGTCATCGACGAGGTCCACGAGCTCGCTCCCTCCGACCGCGGGGCGCAGCTGGCCTTGACGCTCGAACGGCTCGACGCCTGGGTCGGTCGCCCCGTCCGACGGGTCGGCCTCTCCGCTACGATCGGCAATCCGGAGGAGGTCGCGCGGTTCCTTTCCCCCGCCCCGCGCCGGGTCGAGGTGCGGTCCGCGGGCCGTCCACGCGAGCTCGTGCTCGAGGCCCGGCGTCCGCGCACCGATCTCCCCCCGCTCGCTGCCGCGCTGGTCGAGGAGTTGAAGGCCGACGACGTGCTCCTGCCCGCGCTGCGGGCCCTGGAGGAGGAGATCCGGGCGCATCGTACCACGCTCGTCTTCGTCAACACGCGCCCAACCGCGGAGGGACTCGGGGCTCGACTGAACCGCCTCGCTCCGGACCTCGCCATCTCCGTGCACCACGGCTCGCTCTCGCGCGAAGTCCGCGAGGAGGCGGAACGCCAGTTCCGCGCTGGCGAGCTGCGTGCGCTGGTCGCCACTTCTTCCCTCGAGCTCGGCATCGACGTCGGCGAGGTCGATCATGTGGTCCAGTTCGGCTCGCCCCACCAGGCCGGTCGGCTCGTTCAGCGGGTCGGTCGCTCGGGCCATCGGCTCGATCGCACGATCCACGGAACGGTCCTGTGCCTGGATCTCGACGATCTGGAGGAGGCCGCGATCCTCGCGCGCCGGGCCCGGGCGGGGACGGTCGAACCGACACGCTGGCGGACCCGCAACCGCCTGGCCGTCGCGCAGCAACTGGTCGCCGCGCTCCGGGCCGACGGAGCGGTCGACAAAGCCCAGCTGATCGCGCTCCTGCGCCGGGCCGCTCCAGCCTCTGAGCTCTCGGACGTCGAATGGGAGACGCTCATCGTCTATCTCGAGGGACTCGGCCTCGCCCGCGCGGCCGGCGGGCAGATCCGGCCCGGCCGCGGCACCCTCGACCGGTTCTACTCCACGCTCTCCCTGATCCCGGACGAACGGACCTACCGCCTCCGTGACCTCGCGACCCGCAAGCTCATCGGCACGCTCGACGAGCGGTTCGTCCTGACCCAGATCCTGGCGCAGCCGGCGGAGATATTCCTCCTCCACGGCCGGACCTGGAAGGTGGTCGAGCATCGCGAGGGAGAGCTGCTCGTGGAGTCCGTCAACGAGATCGGCCAGGAGCCTCGGTGGGCGGGGGAGGACATCCCCGTGCCGTTCGACGTGGCCCAGGAGATCGGCCGCCTACGGCGCACCGGCAACTTCGAGGAGTACCCGATCTCCCCGGAGGACCGGGAGGGCCTCGCCGCGCGTCGCGCGGGCGCCGCCGCGCTCGATGCGGTCCCGCACGATGCGCGCGTGACGGTGACCTCCCGAGCCCGCGTCGCGCTCTTCGGCGCATGCTTCGGTACACGCACGAACGAGACCCTCGCCGTCGCGACGGCCGCAACGCTGACCGACCGGCTCGGGGCCCGGGTCGAGGTCGCGTCGGTCGAACCGACGTGGTTCGTCCTGGAGATGCCGGTCGCCGTAGATCCGGCCACCCTGCGGGATGCTTTCGCGCTCCCGCCCGAGGCGCTCGAACCGTTGATCGAGCGGATCGTTCCCTCGGGGCTCGACTACCGTTGGGTGTTCGTCACGGTCGCGCGCAAGTTCGGCGTCATCCCCCGATCGGCCGATCCTCGCGATCTCCGTTCCCTCGACCCGCTGCTCGAAGCGTCGCGCACGAACCCCCTGGGAGAGGAGACGCTGGAGAAGACGCTCCACGACCGGTACGACATCGCGCACGCACGGACGATCCTCGAGGCGGTCCGGGATGGGACGATCCGGGTCGAGGCCGCGCCGTCCTCGCCGTACTCGGACGGGCCAATCGCGCGGCTGCGCTGGCGGGTGATGAGCGACACTCCCCCGCCGACGTTGCTCAAGGCGTTGCGTCAACGCCTCGATCAGGAGTCCCTCACCCTCGTCTGCCTGCGGTGCGGATTCATCCGAACGACCACGCCGGCACGCTATCGTACGGAGGGCGGGAGCATCTGCCGACTGTGCAAAGGCGCGCTCTCCGCGGTGCTCTCCCCACGCCGGACGGAGGACATCGATCGCCTGGTGCGATACGCGAAGCGCAAGTGGCGCGCGACCGGCAAGGGTTCCCCGCGCGCCCGGGCCAAGGGCGGCGCGAAGTCGGCACCTCACGACACGGAGGTTCTCGTTCGCGCGGCCTACACCTCGGCGGAACTCGTCGCGCACTACGGCCAGCGCGCCCTCTGGGCGCTCGCCGCTCGGGGGGTCGGGCCGGACACGGCCCGACGGCTGCTCCTGCGGTTGTACCGCAGCGACGAGGAGTTCATCACCGAGCTCGTGCGCGCGGAACGGAACTACGCGCGGACCCGGACGTTCTGGGACTAGTCGCTCGGGCCGGGAGCGCGTGCGCTCGCCTGGGCCGCGACACGCTCGACGAGGGCGCGGGGCGCATCGGATCGGAACGCGCCCGAGCGCGCATGAGTCCGTGCACAACGCGCGCCCGCCGCGATGAGCCCGTCGCGCATCGCAGCGTACGACGGTGGTCGAGCGAGGCCCAACGCTCGCGCGAGCTCGTTGCACTCGAAGTAGAACGGACGGTCGACCTCGGCTTCCTCGGCGAGCCGGGCAAGGAACGCGGCGATCTCCCGAGGACGTTCGGCATGGGCGGGCGCTCTCAAAGAGCGCACGAGCGAGACGTCAAAGAGCGGGCCCACCCACATCGGTCCGACCGGCCCGGAGCTCCCGAGCGACGGACCGGTCCACGAGGTCGGATCGATCACCGAGATCGGATCCGGGCCGGTCGTGGGGAGCCGCGGCGCGATCTCGACGTACGCCCGGACGTGGTGGTCGTGCAGGTAGCCGAGCAGCGGCCGGAGCACACGGCCCCGGGCCCGGGCCAGTTCCGCGAGGTGTTGGATCAGGATTCTCAGACCGCCCTCGGGACCGAGCCGGCCGCGGACCGGCCGCGCGCCGTATCGGAGCGCGCAGACCTTGGGCTGAACTCCCGCGAGCACCATCATGTCGGTCGCGGTCACCGCCAGGATCCCGCCCGGGGCGAGCGCTCCGAGCGCGGTCGCGAGGAAGGGCAGCGGGCTCCCGTACGGGTCGAGATCGACGTAGTCGAACGGCGCTTCCGGGGGGAGTTCCCGGGCGTCGCCGGCCCGCGCGAGCACGCCCCGGGCGCCGAAGCGCTCCGCGTTCTCCTCGAGAACGGCCGCCGCCTCGGGGTGCGCCTCGGTCTGAAGCAGGAAGGAAAAGAGGTCGGATTCGTTGGCCATCCGCAGCCCCCGCACCCCGGTCGCCGAGAGCATCTCCCACCCCCGCATCGGCGCGCCCCGCCGATCGGCGAGGGCGTTCGCGAAGGCGACCCCGATGTCTCGATCGAGCGCCATCGCCGGGTTGTAGAAGACCGCCTGACGCGGCGCGGGGCCGCGGTGCGGCTCGGTGGGGGGGAGCGCGAGCTCGGTCCCTCCTTCGCGCGACGGGAATGTCCCGAACTCCTCCGCCATGCTTCCGCCGGGCCGATCGTGCGGGAGGGCGCGCCGGATCAGTGTGCGCGTCCGGTCAGAAGATGGACGACCTTGAACGCGAGCAGGTTCTTGTTCACGGGCGTCACCTCGAGCAGGCGGAGCTCGTCGCGCCGCCGGATGTCCTGGAGGAGCGGGTTGCGCGACTTCTTGTGCAAGGTCATCACGATCGATTTGTTCGTCCCGAGCGTGTCGACGATCGCCTGGGTGAACACCTCGCTATCAATCTCCATCTTTCCGACCTCGTCGATGACGATGACGTCCGCCGACTCGCGCGCCTCGGCGAGGGCCCGGGTGCCGAGCCCCTCGAGCGCCGCGACGTTGATGCCGTAGCGGCCGGAGCGGACGCGGGATTTCAGGTCCTCGTGCGCGAAGATCTCGTGCTCCTTCGTCGTCCAGTCCGTGATCTGGAAGCCCTTACGGCGGTTCTTCTCCACGATCGGCTCGGTCACGACGCCGCCGACCTTGATCCCCTCCTGCTCGAGCAGTTGGATGATCCGCAACAGGGTCTGGGTCTTCCCCGAACCCGGTAGTCCGGTGATACCGATCTTCACGGGCGCAGCGAGACGCCGAGGCACGGACAATAACTCCACAAACACCCCGTTACTAGTCAATCGGATAATAAGCCATCGCGGGCCGTCACGCAGCGACCCGCGCTCGGAGAACATGGACGTGGCGGCTTCCGACCCCATCTACCCGCCCCGGGAGGACTCCTGGCTCCTCCTCCCCTACGCCCGGGTCTCCCACGGCACTTCCGTTCTGGAGATCGGAGCAGGAAGCGGGATCGCTGCGCTGACCGCGGCCCGGTGCGGAGCTCGGGTCGTCGCGACCGACCGGAATCCGCACGCCCTCGAGCGTTTACGACACTCGGCGAAGGCCGAACACCTGGATCTGGAGGCGGTCCGCACGGACCTCGCGCGCGGACTCGGCCGGTTCGACCGCATCCTCGCAAACCCGCCCTACCTCCCCACGCGTGCCGAGGATCGGGATCCCGACCCATGGCAGAACCTCGCCCTGGACGGGGGGCCGGACGGGACGAGCACGACCGATCGGATCCTCGCGGCGTTGCCCGAGCATCTCGCGCCGCGGGGAAGTGCGTACCTCGTGGGCTCCTCGCTCCAGAGCCCCGTGAGCATGCGTCAGCTCCTCGATCGGTGGCGTGCGCGCGGAGGGCGCGTGGAGCTCCTCGTCTCCCATGCCATGGAGGGAGAGACCCTCGAGGTGCGACGGTTCTCTCTCCCTTCGGAGCCGCGTCGCGAGCCCGATCGCTAGCGGCTCGTGCGTCGTGGGTCCCGCCGGCTCAGCCGTGGCGATCGGCGTACTCGACCACGGCTTCGAGGAATCGGTGGCCATCCCCAAACCCAGCGGCGCCCTCGCGGCGAGTCCAATCGGGCGCTTGCGCGCGGAAGAACGCCCGCTCCGGATGGGGCATCAGTCCGAACACGTTGCCGCGAGGGCTCACGAGTCCGGCCACGTTGCCTTCCGAACCGTTCGGATTCCACGGGTAGCTCGCCGTGCCGCCCTCCGGCGCGACCCAGCGGAACAGGACCTGCCCGGCCCCCTCCAGGGCCCGTAGTCGTTCCCCCGGCCGGCCCGCAAGGACGAGCTTCCCTTCGCCGTGGGCGGACGGAAAGAGGAATCGCTCGCCTCGCGGGAGACCTCGCAGCGGCGGGAATGCGCCTCCCTCCCAGGCCACGAAGGTCGGGCGACACTCGAAGTGACCGGAGTCGTTCGTGATGAGCGCCGCCTCGGGAGTCCCAAGCGTTCCGGACGGGCGACCGGGCAGGACTCCGAGCTCCGTCAGGATCTGGAAGCCGTTGCAGATCCCGCCCA
>JABEUK010000009.1 GCA_013044425.1 Thermoplasmata archaeon
TGCCCAAGGCCGTGATCGTCGAGCCTCCCTCCGAGCCCGGGCCGGACGCAGATTCGCATTCCGGTTGGGACGGGCTGCTCGGAGTGCTGGACCGGTGGCGGCACGAGAGCACGGGCCGTGCACATCGCGTCAGCTCGGTGCAGGACCTCCTCGTCTTCCTGCGAACGGTCGACGCGTCCGTTCCGGCCGGCCATGAGCTCCATGCCATGATCGATGACTTCTCCGACGAGGCGACCCACCGCATCGAGCGGTGGATGCAGCCCCGGCGCCCACGATTCCGCCGCTACCGAGTGCCGGCGGGAGTCACCTGGACCGAAGCGGTGGACCGATGGTGGGCCCGGTGGCCGACCAAGGAGAAGGGCGATCCCGCCTCGCGCCATGTGGGGCAGTGCGTGGAATCGCTCGTCCGGTTCCTGGGCCGACAGAACCCGGCACTCTCCCCGTTCGTGTGGACCGCGGCGTACCCCTCCCGCGCGGAGAGCGCCCCGCCGTACTAGCTCCTGCGCACGCTACTGCCCATCGACCAGGATCGATTCGCGATGGAAGCGGCGGATAGCGATCCGCACCACGAGCCCGGCGCTCAGGCCCAAGGCGACCGTCAGGACCCCCATCCGACCGGCGGAGGTCCCGGCGAGCGCGATCCCGACGATCGCCGCGGCCACGACCGGCAGGACCACGAGCATGCTGATCTGCTGGGCCGCCCGAATGTCCTTGGCTCGGCTGGAGATGATCACCGTGGAGAAGGTCCCGATCAGCGCGAGCAAGGTCATCAGGACGAACATTTGGTACAGCACGAAGATGCTGGGGTACAGCGGACCGCCGAGCGTTCCCCAGGCGATCGCATCACCGGCGACGAACAGCACGAGGAAGGCGGCATATCCCGTTGCGAGGGCGGGGATGAGCGCGGCGAGCGCCTTGCCCCACAACAGTTCGGAATCAGAGATGGGGTCGGCGAGGAGCGGCTCGAGGCTGCGGTTCGTCTTCTCCAGGATGATACCGGTGGAACCGACCACGACCGCGATGAGCGGAGCGATCAGCATCAACAGGCTCGAGGCGAGGACGGTCTGCCCGAGGATGGCATCGCGCAGGTCGGCACCGCCGGGCGACGCCCCGGCGACCGCGGACTGCACTTGAGCGAGGGCGGAGAAGAGCAGGAACACCGGGAAGATGACGAGAGAGATCAGCGTGGAGCGGTTGGCGCGCAGTTCGCTGAGGTCCTTGAGAACGATCTCCCGGACGCGATCGTATCTCATGGCCCACCGTTCGGGGCCGGCGCCCCTCGCTCTTGGATCAGTCGCAGATAGGCGTCCTCGAGCGAGTGCGAGACCGGTTCGACGTACTGGATCCGGTATCCGGCATGCACGAGCGCCTCGACCAGCGTAGGCATGTCCTCGTCCGGGTGGTCCAGCCGGACCTGGAGCCGAGGCTCTTCCCACGTCGCGTGCAGAACGAAGGGGAGCTGCCGGGCCACTTCGAGGGCCGTGGGGTTTCCGTTCTGGAGCCGAACGGCCACCGAGCGCTGGAAGAGCCGGCCCTTGAGCGCCGAGGGAGTGTCGACGGCGAGGAGCCGCGTCTGGATCACGGCGACCCGATCGCTGAGACGATCGGCGTCGTCCAGGTTGTGGGTCGACAGGACGATGGTCGTGCCCCCGCGTCGCTGCTCGATCAGGAAGTCGCGCACGGTCTTCGCCGCTTGCGGATCGAGGCCGGAGATTGGTTCGTCCAGCACGAGACAGCTCGGCGCATGGAGCATCGCCCGAACGAGCGCGACCTTCTGCTTCATGCCCTTGGAGAAGGTGGCGATGCGCTCGTCCCGGCGCTCCCAGAGATCGAACGAACCGAGCAGCTGGCGGGCGCGATCGTGGATCTGCCCGTCCGATAGGCCGTGCAGGCGACCGTGAAAGCGGAGATTGCGGTACGCCGACAGGCTCTCGTAGTGACCGGGGACCTCGGGAAGCACCCCGACCGCGTCGTGGATCTCCTGCAGGTGGGACCGGTCGGTCGTCGGGATCCCATTGACGAGGACCTGCCCGGCGGTCGGATCGATCAGCCCCGCGATCAGGCGGATCGTCGTCGTCTTGCCCGCACCGTTCGGGCCGAGGAGGGCGAAGATCTCCCCTCGGCGAATCGAGAAATCGAGCCCGTCCACCGCACGCGGACCGCGGCCGTAGGCGCGCGAGAGCCCCGTGGCCGTGATCACGTCCGTCAACGCCACCTCGGCCCGTGGGTGTCGTGACTGCGCGTCACGCTACGGATGGGCTGGGAGAGGGGCGAGGTCGCGCGTGTCGATCGAGTTCGGTACGTGTCGGACCGCGGCCCTCTGGAGGGGGCGCGGGACCTTCTGGGGGGAGTTCTCCGCCTTTGTCCGGAGCCAGGTGGATCCCTCCGGGCGCGGCGGTGGAGCGGCTCGCGACCCAGGACCCCTCTTCCATGGGGCGGTCGTCGCCGATGATCTCCCACCGGAACGTTTCCGGCGGGTCGCTCGTCATCTTCCAGGTTGAGCTCAGGGTTCGGTTTCCTGGGAGCTGGATAGTCCGCCCCGGGACGGCCTCCCTCGGCGAGGACCGCACGAGCGCCTGGTGGAGGAGATCGGGGTGGATCGGACCCATCACGGTCGGGTCGGCATGGAGCCGAAGAAACCCCCCGCGGGAGATCTGGTTCCCGCCCTCGCCCGAATGGTGCGCCATGCTCGCCGAGTCCTCAGCGGGCAGATAAGCTTCCCGAAATGGTCGCCCATCCGGAGCGAGGCGCCGACGGACGGTTCGCGACAGATCACCGGGCCCGCGGCCGGTCCGCACCCCGGGTGCGTCTCCACGTTTTATCCTCCCATGATACGCGTCCGTCCGTACGATGCCCGACGCTATCGTCTGCGAGAACCTCGTCAA
>JABEUK010000106.1 GCA_013044425.1 Thermoplasmata archaeon
CGGAATCTGCTTGAAGCTGCCCGGAGATTTCGAAACCGCTTGCGCGGCCCTTAAGGACAACGGCGTCGAGTTCAGCCAACCTCCTACGAGGAAGGACTGGGGATGGGGTGCCCAAATCGTCGACCGGGACGGTAATGTGATCGACCTCCATCCGGTTGACTGAAGCCCGCGGGCGAACGATTGCAAACTACTTTTTTCGGTAACTCCCTCTGGCGGCTCCACGACGGGCCGCGTCCGGCCAATTCGAACCGCGCCAAATGCCCACGACTTGTGTTAGTGGTTGACCGTCGCATCCTACCCTGACGAGGGAGGTTGCAATGGCGGATTCAGCGAGAGATACGGTCGCTGCGACGAACTCGACACGTTGTGCGCGCTGATTGCGATCCAGTCATCGGCCGCGCGCGTCCTTCATTAACGACCGGGCACTTGCACCGCAGCGGTGAGCCAGAAGTGACCGCCAGCGGCACGCCCCTGGGTCCGAGCGATGAACTGAAGCCTTACTGCCCCGCGTGCAAGCACGAACTGACGCCATCCACTGACGTCCTGTATCAGGGAATCTCATTCGGTGCGAAGTACTCGATCATCTACTGTGGTTGGTGCGGCGCCGTTCTGGGCGGCGGTCCCTCGTCCGACATACACTTCCTGGGCACGAAGACGCGGCGCGGGTGACTCGACGAAACCCCACGGTCTCGTAGTTCGCATCCGTCTCGTGATTCGTCGCGCGCGCTCATTGCCGTCCCGCATCGACCGCGCGCGCCTCACATGAAGGTCGCGGCGCGTTCCGCGCTCCGTCCCCTCGCTCCCTAACGCTCGCTCGGCGACCATCATGGAGGCACGGCCGTCCGCCTCGCTCACGTCGCTTCGCGGACGGTCTGCGCGCTTGCTTTGCATCGATGACGGCAATGAGCGCGCAACGCGCCTCCGACGCCACGAACCCGTTCCCGGAACGCACCGTGCTCCTGCCCGGGAGCCCCGCAACGTACGAGCACCGCATGGTGCTGCGCGATCTCGGTCTGCGGTAGGACCCAGAGGGCCACCGATGGCACGGCTCTCTTTCGCCTGCGGCGATCCGGGAGCTTCGCGAGAAACACGGACTCGTGGTCCGATGCTTCGGTAGTCTCGACCCACCCGGGGGCCCGGAGCCCCCGGTTCCGGTCGTTCCCCCGCGCCCGGTGCGGTCCGTTTCTCCGCAATCGCAGGCCCCGACCCTTCGCGACTCCTCGCGAACGCGCGCCGAGGCGCGGGTCGTGTATCGCGCTGCGGACGAGGACGGGGAGGAGATCGCGACCCTGACGCGGCGGTTCGGCCTGATGGAAATCACGAGCGGACTGCCCGACGATTCGCGGGAGGCGGACGAGCGGGAGGCGGAGCGGCGGCTGCGCGAGCTGCGGGGGCGGGTGAAGGCGGCGCGGGCCTTGATCGCGAGCATACCAGGTTTGACCGAGACGCTCGCGCGCGACTGGCGGAAGGCGGCCATGTTCTATGCGAGGCTCGGGGTGACCGAGGCGATGGTGAGGCATGGGGTGCCGAGCGTGAACGCGGATGGCGAGGGTTTCGCGGAGCGGGTGCGGTCGCCTGTCGACCGGAGGGAGGAGGACATGGCAAGAGAGGGGGCAACACTCCCGTAGCAGGGACGTTCGGCTCGCGAGAGCGAACCCCTGTAACCATCGCCGTCGGAACCCTTGGCAGTCGGACGTGACGGGTCACTGGATCTGATGCGTGCGATCCGGAGGGTATCTGCCCTTCGAGCACTCGGGTAAAGAGCGCACCTCTTCTAGACGCGAGTGCCAGCAAGGGCATACGGGTGACGATGAAGTCCCTCATTCAGCAAGCGATTGCCAGACCTCAGGAAAGAGCCGATGCGGCCGGGCGGAAGGCGCGTGAATGCCCGGCCCCAGTACCCGCACTCGACACCAATGAGGAGGAGCTACGCAAGCTGCAGGCAGGACTGAAGATCCACGTGCGCGTAGTCGGATGCGGCCGAAGCGGCGCTCGCTCCGCCGACCTCTGTAGCGAAGAAGTCGACTCCACCTTGGTCGATCCTTATGCCCTCACGGTGGAGGGAGAACCGCTAGACGTGGCGCCCCTTGCTCCCCAGATCAGTGTCACGCTGGACAAGGACGGATGGCCGGCAAACGAGCGGAAAATTCTTCAGCCCTTTGACGAAACCGACCTCCTCTTCCTGACAACCAGTTTGGCCGACAGCTCGGGCTGCCACTTGGCTGAGTTTGTCGCGCGATCCACGGCGCGGATGCGCCGCCCCCTTGTCATCAGCCTAGTTTCCACTCCCCCTCCGGAGCCGAGCGAGAGACCTTGCTACGCCGGTTTGGATGGGCTAGAAGGCCTACGTCGGGTCTCGGACACAACCATCGTCATACAGACCGAGAAGCTCCGCGACCTTCTTCCCGAAGCCCAAGCCGCCGCCGCACCGAGAGTGATCGAAGAGCTCATGATGACGGCGATTCGAGGCATCGTCGCAATAGGCGTTGGGGGGCCCGCCCCTATCCACCTGGATTTCGTCGACCTCCAAACGGTTTTCCGGAATCATGAGGCCGCCCTTATCGGGCTCGGGGAGGGCACCTCCGATCATCCTGCCGACGTCTTGGCTGAGGCACTCGGCTCGCTGCTTCTGGGCCCTGTCGATCTCCAGAAGGTTACGGGCGCGTTCTTTCAGATCATCGCCGGGCCGGCGGTGACCGTTCCTCAAGCGACGAAATTGGCATGGCTTGTCTCGACCAAGCTACCTGTTCGGATCCCGAGCTTGTGGGGAATGTCGCGCGACCAATCCCCCAAGTCGGAGACCTCGGTCAAACTGCTCCTGATCCTCACGGGAATGGAGTGGCCCTTCGTCATTTAGAGTCAGTTCTGCAGCCGGACGGTCGAGCCCAGCCAATGGTGAACCAAGACGCCCTCTAAGGGTGCTGTCAGTATTGTCATGCGCCCATGTTTGCGTGGCAGCGGACCGGCACCTCCCCGATGATTCGCGGGAGGCGGAGGAAAGGGAGGCGGAGCGGAGGCTGCACTATCTGCGCGGGCGAGTGAAGGCGGCGAGGGCGGTGATCGCGAAGACGCCGGGGCTCGCGGAGATCCTCAAGACCGACTGGCAGCGCGCGGCGCGGTTCTATGCGCGCTTCGGGGTGACGGAGGAGATGGTGCGGCGTGGGGTGCCGGACGCAGGCGCGGACGGTGGGGACCTCTACAGGTCGGAAGTGTCGCGCTCCCTCCGGGTTATATGTTTGCGCCGAACTATCGCGGCGGTGGCAGAACGTGACCGTGCGTTCGGCTGAAACTGCCGAATTGCTCATCCTCGTCGGGCTCATCCTCCAGGTCGTAGGCGTCCTCATCGTCTTCGGCATTGGGATCTTCCTCCTGATCGGTCCCCTCATCGGAGCTATCTTCCTCCTCTTCGCCTTCTTCGGTATTGTTTGGCTCATCCTCGTCTACGCGTTCTCCTACCGGCGCACGAAGGACGGGGACTACGAAGGAGCTCGCACTCCCACGCTCGTCTTCGCCATCCTCTCCCTCCTTTCGCTCGGACTGATCTCGGGCATCCTCTACATCGTCGCGTACAGCAAGCTCGGAGATGCGATCAACGAAGCGGAGGCGTCGCGGAAGCCCTCCCCTTCGCCCGCGTTCTACGCCGCTCCGGCTTACGCCGGCGGACCGGCTCCGGTGACCAGCGCGGCCCTGCCGACGGCCCCTCGCTTCTGCTCGAGGTGCGGACGGCCGACTTCCTACCAATCCCGGTTTTGCCTGTCGTGCGGAGCCGTGCTAGCGTAAGCACCCATTGGCGATGTCGAGCCTACCCGGTCCGGTACATCATTCTTCGGCCGGTGCCGTGGCTGCCGGGAGGGACCGCTTCCAGTCGGCGTAAGACTTAGCACGGCCACCAACCGCGTCCTGTCCGAGCACTCGTCCCGCCTCGATTCGGTTCACCGTCTGCTTGTCACGGCCTCCGCGGAAAACCCTTAGAACAGCCGAAGCGTCGCGTTCGCGATGAAAGCACGGCGCGTCAGGCGGACCGAACACGGAACGCGAAAGTGGATCCTGAAGGTTCTCGAATCGGCCGATGGCATACGAGAGTGCCCATTTCTTTGATATGAAGTGACTGAGGTGGCTACATGAACCCCGAAGACAGTCGACTAGAGAGGGAGCC
>JABEUK010000107.1 GCA_013044425.1 Thermoplasmata archaeon
ACGGGAGAGACTTGGGGGTGGCTGCAGCGCTGAGAGCGACGGGGGTTCCGGGGCCGATGGGGCCGGAGGAGATCCACCGGATCAAGCTCGAGCAGGTGCGCGCCAGCGGTGCCCGCACCCTTCCTTCGAACGTCGACTGGCTCGCGAGCCTGCCTCCCGAGGAGCGGGCGCGCTTTGACGGAGCGATCCGGCGAAGGCCTTCTCGGACCCTCTCGGGGGTCGCTGTGGTCGCCGTGATGACCGCGCCGGCACGCTGCCCGCACGGCCGGTGCACGTACTGCCCCGGCGGGGTCGAGAACAACAGCCCTCAGAGTTACACCGGGGAGGAGCCCTCCGCTCTGCGGGGAGCCCAGTTCCATTGGGATTCCCGTCGGATCGCGGCCGAGCGCCTGGCCTCCCTCGAAGAGACCGGGCACCCGACCTCCAAGGTGGAGGTGATCGTGATGGGTGGGACGTTCCCGTCGCGGCCGGTATCGTACCAGGAGGAGGTGCTCCGCGGGGTGTACGAGGGGCTGAACGGCGCGCCGGCAGCCTCGCTCGCGCAGGCGCAGCTCGCGAACGAGTCGGCGGCACGCCGAATGGTCGGGCTCACGGTCGAAACTCGCCCGGACTGGTGCGACGCGCGCGTCCTTCCGTTCCTCCTCGGCGCGGGGGTCACGCGCATCGAGATCGGCGTCGAGTGCCTGCACGAGGAGGTGCTGCAAGCCGTCGGGCGGGCCCACGGAACGGAGGACGTCCGCCGGGCCACCATCGCCGCGCGGGGCCAGGGGCTGAAGATCTGCTACCATCTGATGCTCGGGCTTCCGGGAATGACCCCCGAGGAGGACTACCGCGATGCCCTCCGCGTGCTCGAGGATCCCGCGCTGCGTCCGGACATGCTGAAGATCTACCCTACCCTCGTGATCGCCGGGACCCCGCTCTACGACGACTGGAAGGCCGGTCGGTTCGTCCCTTACGGCGCGCCCACCGCCATCGAGGTGCTGGCGCGCATCAAGGGCGCCCTGCCTCCCTGGGTCCGGATCCAGCGCATCCAGCGCGACATCCCGGCACGGCTGATCGCCGACGGAGTCCGCGTCAGCAACCTGAGGGAACGCGCGCTCGCTCGGCTGGCGGAGAACGGGGCCCATTGCCGCTGCCTACGCTGCCGCGAGGTGGGCCGGCGCGCGAGCCCGCCGATCGACGATCTCCTCCTCACCGAGCGGGAGTACTCCACGGTCGGAGGGAAGGAACTGTTCCTGTCGTGGGAGGATGCACGCTCCGATGCCGTCGCCGGGTTCCTGAGGCTCCGGATCCCCTCCGAGACGCGGGAGGGGACGCTCCCCGAACCGGTCATACGGGAGTTGAAGGTCCTGGGAACCGAGGTGGCGGTCGGCACGCCCGGCGGAGGGCGATCCGACTACCAGCATCGAGGGCTCGGTCACGCGCTGCTCGAGCGCGCGGAAGCGACGGCCCAGCAAGCCGGGTTCCGCGGCATCTACGTCACCAGCGCCGTCGGGACCCGACCGTACTACCGCGCGCGGGGGTACGTCCCCGCCGGTTCCCACCTGAGGAAGGCCCTTTTCGCCGGACGCAACACCTAGCACGGGCCGTGCGCGTCGCAACCCTTAAACCGACCCCCGACTCCGCCGAGCCCGAGTGAACCCCCATGGCCCGGAACATCCAGGTGGAACCGCTGCGGACGATGCACATCGAGGACCAGAGCGTCGAGCTGGGCTAGCGCAAGGGTCTCGGTCACCCCGACTCGATGGCGGATGGGATCTCCGAGTCCGTCAGCCAAGCGCTCTCTCGGATGTACCTTGACGAGTACAACCGCATCCTCCACCACAACACCGACGAGACCCAGATCGTCGGCGGAGGGTCCGAACCGAAGTTCGGCGGCGGGCGGGTCACGAGCCCGATCTACATCCTCCTGGTCGGCCGCGCCACGACCGAGGTCAATGGGGAAAAGCTTCCGTTCCGCCAGACCGCCATCGATGCCGCGCAGAAGTACGTCGGCTCGATCGCCGCGCACCTCGATGTCGACCAGAACGTCGAGTTCGACTGCAAGATCGGTCAGGGATCGATCGACCTGAGGGGCGTCTTCGACCAGAGGTCGGTCCTAGCGAACGACACCAGCTTTGGCGTCGGCTTCGCTCCATTCTCCGACACCGAGAGGCTCGTGCTCGAGAGCGAGAAGTTCCTCACGCTCAAGCTCAAGCGGAAGCTCCCCGCGCTCGGCGAGGACGTCAAGGTCATGGGATTCCGCTCTGGCGACAAGATCCGGCTCACGGTCGCGGCCGCGCTCGTCGACTCGGAGATCGAGGACGCGGACGAGTACGCGAACGTCTGCGCGCAGATCCGCGACAAGCTCCTGGACCAGGCTACGAAGCTGACCCGCCGCGAGGTCGTCATTGACGTCAACACGGCCGACGATCCCGAGCTCGGCCGGTTCTACCTCACCTGTACGGGCCTATCGATGGAAGCCGGCGACGACGGGTCCGTCGGACGCGGCAACCGCGCGAACGGCCTCATCACGCCGTGCCGGCCGATGAGCCTCGAGGCGTCCGCCGGGAAGAACCCGATCAACCACGTCGGGAAGATCTACAACATCGTCGGCAATCAGATCGCGAACGACATCATCAAGGAGACCGGCGGCAACGTCAAGGAGGTCCACGTGCGGATCCTCTCCCAGATCGGCAAACCGGTCGACGAGCCGCAGGTTGCGAGCCTGCAGATCCTCCCGGCGGATGGGGTCAAGATCGCCCAGGTCAAGGGCAAGGCCGAGGCGGTCGCGCAGCATTGGTTCGATGAGATCCCGTCGATCCCCCAGAAGCTCCTGACCGGGAAGATCACCGTCTTCTAGACGGCCTCTTAGCCCGGGCCCGGTGCTCGCGACGTTTCACGACGCCGCCCGGTCGAACTCCTCGAGCCGACGCTGGGTCCGCGCGTCGTGGAGCACCGCGCTCTGCCGCAGCCAGCGCTCGATCGGGATGGTGAAGGTCTCGCCCATCCGAGCGATGAGCTCGGCGAGCGAGGCGAGGCGCTCGGGGGGTCGACCGAGCGCCTCTCGGATGTGTTCGCGAACGTTCCAGACGCCGAGCGGCAGGATCTCTCCGGGGTGGACCTCTCGGAACACGAGCACCCCGGCCTGGCGCTGCAGGCGCAGCAGCGCCTCGGAAGTGGCGAGACGGGCCGCGTAGTAGCAGCCCCCGATCGAGGCGTACGTCGTGCGGCCGTGGAATCCCTCGTGGTCCCCCATCATGACGACCCGCTCGGTGTGGGGGTTCCACAGCGTGTTCGGGTACCACGTCTCGATGGACTCGTATCGGTAGGTCCCCGGAAGGAAGGCGAGGAACCAGCGGTTGTCGAGGGCGGTGTACCGGTAGAGGAGGATCTCCGAGAGCTCGGGAAGATGGCGCACCTTCGCGAGATTGCCTTTCGAGAGAAGGTCGTCCACCGCGGTGATGCTCCATCGCGTGGGCACGAGCTTGCGGCGGCCCCGACGTCCCAAGGTGCCGACGCTGAACGCGCGCTGGATCCGACTGACCCGCACTCCCCGATGGTACAGCTCGTCGACGGCGATTCGGGCGTTGGCATCGGTGTCGGATGCGAGCCGGTCCAGATGCTGGTCGACCCGGCGGACGTCGAGCCGGAACCCCTCGATCGCGGCGGTAGGGCCGAACGGAGGAGAGGAGTCCGAGAGCGCGAGATGCCCCCGGGGCGGGCGACGGAACGTCGCCTCGGCCTCGGGCGATTCGGCCGAGAGCGACAGCAGCTGGAGATCCTCGAGGAGACCCGTGGGGCGGTCCGCTTCGCTGACCCGCATCGATCGGGTCCCTCGGACGAGACCGGTTCGGAAGCCGACGACCTCCTGGACCGAACGCCCCACCCACTCCTCCGGCGTGTCGTAGAGCATCGTGTCCCCGTGGATCGGGCTCAGGAGAGGCCCCACCGATACCTTGGGGTAGCCGAACCGGCCCACGAAGACTCCCGGAGGTGAGGAGCCCGAGAGTTCGGAGCCTTGCACCATCGGCAGGGTCCGCGACAGACCGCCGTACCGGACGAGGATCGGACAGACCGGCTTGCCGCAGAGGAGCTGGGCCGAGCGGCAACGCAGGCACAAGGTGGGATCGTCCCGCAGCCCGGGGATGGTGTAGGTAAGGGAGCCGGGGGCCGGGTCCCCCGGCAACGGAAAGGGGGGAGGCTCTCCCAGAGCGGGCATGGGATAGGAAAGGGAGGTGGGGATTAGAAAGGGGAGGGAGGGATCGCGAAACGCTCACGGGGGAGCGGCCCGAGCCGAGTATACGGGCCGCTCGCCGTCCCTCTCATATATCGCGCGCTCGTGGCCGCCTCGCAACCCGTCAACGTGGGACTGTGGGGTAGCTTGGTCCATCCTTCGGGGTTCGGGACTCCGAGACGCCAGTTCAAATCTGGCCAGTCCCACTCGGCCTCTGTTTCCCGGCCCGGATGGACCCTTCGCCGGATCGGTCGAGCCGGGCGAACTTGCGGAGCGCGCTCCCGCCGTTCTTGAGCACGGGCCCCCCGTGATAGGAGAGCACCGACTCCACCGAGAGCTGGGCCATCCGATGCGCGGAGATCCGTGCGGTCGGCGTGTGGTGGGTGTAGTCCGGCACCGTGAGGATGAGCCCGTCCTTCTCGCCGAAGAACAAATCCCCGCTGAACAGGAGCTTGCGTTCGGGATGGTAGTAGGCCAGGTGTCCCGGGGTGTGTCCCGGAGTGTGGTAGGCGACGAGGCCACCTGCGGCGTCGACCGGGTCGCCGTCCTTGAGCACCTCGTCGATGACCACGGGCTCGGCCGGAGGCGCGCCGGGTCCGTCGTAGGCGGGCTTGCAATTGATGTACGCCGCCTCGATCCAATGGGAGAACGTCCGGGCCTTCGTCCGTTCGATCATCCGCGCAAGGCCGCCGACGTGATCGCGGTGAAGATGGGTGATGAGGATCTTCTTGACGGAGGTCGGCGGGATCTTCAGCTGGGCCAGGTAGGCACCGATCGCCACGTCCGAGCCCGGGAGTCCGGAATCGATCAGCGTCCAGGTGTTCCCGCGGTCCTTCAGGAGGTAGACGTGGGTGGTGAAGTCCGGGGAGGGGTCGACGCCGTCCACGAGGTGCACTCCGGGTAGTATCTCGACCATGAGCGTTCTCCGGGACCCCGCAGTCCTCGCGGGATAAAGCTCGTTGCGCCGGGGCGCGGGCCCGGCCCCGACCCCGCTCTCAGGAGCGACGGCGAGCGGACGGGGTCGCTCGGCTCTTCGAGAGGAGGGGCTCGAAGGCCAGGAACTCGTTGCCGTCCGCGTCGGCGAAGCGGATCGTGCTCCCGCCCCACGGCTCCTCCCGCACGGACTGCGTGACGGTGGCGTGGGCGTTGCGCAACCGCAGCTCGAGGGCCCGAACGCTATCGGTCTGGAATACGATCCCCGTCGCCGCCCCGATGCGGGCAACGGCCTCGGAGAAGTACGGTTCCCCCCAATCGGCGCGGGGCGCGATGAGCGAGATCGCGCTCGTGCCCCGGCCGAGCGCGAGCTCGACGTACCCGGTGTCCGCGTCCTGAGATCGGATTGCGAGACCGAGGACGCCCTGGTACCACGCGATGGCCTGCTCCTGGTCCCGGACCACGACGGCCACCCGCTGCAGGGACGTCAGGCGGCCGGAGCCCCGCGGCGGCGGTGGATCGAGATTGACCCCGCTCCCTCGCTCGGCCGGGGACCATTCGAGGAACTCGTAGGAGGTCCGGGCGATGCCCGCGAACGGGTCGGTGCGCAGCACCCGTCGGGCCTCGGCGAGGTCCGTCGCGCGAAAGACGAGCAGATCGCCCGGAGGGGTTCTCAACGGGCCGTGGGCCACGAGCCGGCCCACCTGTTCGAGGCGCTCGAGGAACGGGCGAACGATCCCCGGCGTGGGAAAGTCGACCTCGCCCTCGCGGCCGGCGCGTACGACCCGGAGGTACAGATGTTTCGGCTTCGGCCCGGGTCGCCGTCCGGCCTTCATCGACGAGCCATGAATCGCGGCTCTACATAGGGCTGCAGGGAGGAGCTCGGCGCGCCCTACACCGTCGCGAACGGCGCCCGCGCGCTTCCCAAGGCCCGGGCGGAAGACTGCGCTTCTCTCGCCTCCAGCCCTCCGAAGTCGAAGATCCCGAGGACCTCATCGACTCCGATCCCGCGGAACCGCTCGAGCCCTTCGGCCACTTCCCGCGGGGTGCCGAAGAGCGCGAACCCGCTGCGCTCGATCGACTCCGCGCTCGCGTGCTCCGGATGGTGTCGGACCTTCTCCGCGTAGAACGTGCTGTGGGTCGCGAGCCGGCTATCGAGATAGCGCTGGAGGGCCGCGCGCGCGAGATCCGGTCGATCTCCGGCATAGACGTGGAGCCCCACCGAGACCCCCGCGCGGCTCCCCGGCGGGAGATGGGAGCGGTACTCGGCGATCTGGGTGCGGAGCTCCTCGATCCCTCCGATCGTGGCGTAGGGGATCAACGCCGCCGACACTCCCCGCGCCGCGACGAACGGCAGGGCCTCCCGGCGCTGGACCGCGATCCAGATCGGCGGGTGGGGATGCTGGATCGGTCGTACGCTGAGCCGCACCGGTCGCGATCCGGGGCGGTCCACCTGCACCTCTTCGCCCGCGAAGGCCCGCCGTAGGGTGTCGAGCGCGCGGTCGAACCGTTCGCGCTTGTCCGCCGGGTCGATGCCGAAGCCCTCGAACTCGCTCGCGAGGTACCCACTGCCCACGCCAAGGTTCAGGCGACCGCCGCTGAGTCGGTCGAGGAGGGCGTACTCCTCGGCGAGGGCGACCGGCTCGTGGAACGGCAGCACGCTGACCATCGATCCGAGCCGGAGGCGACGCGTCCGCTCGGCGCACGCCGCGAGGAGGATCGGGGGAGAGGGACACAGACCGCCTCCCTGGAAGTGGTGTTCCGCGATCCAGATCGTGTCCAGCCCACCCGCTTCCGCGGCCTCGGCGAGCGCGACCACCTCGCGGTGGCGGTCCCGACCCTCGCTCTGGACCGGGCCGACGCTGTCGACGATCGAGAACGCGCTCAGTCGCATGCGACTCGGGGTGTGCGTCAGGAGTAGATTTCCTTATCCCGGCCCGGGGGGCGCTCCAGACGAAAGGCTATGAATCCGGAGCGCCCCTCAAGGGCCGAGGGCTGGTAGATCAGCTCGGAAGATCGCCGGTTTTGCAAACCGGAGGCCTCGGGTTCAAATCCCGACCAGTCCACTTCCGCCCTCGAGCCGGGCGGATCCCGATCGGGGCTAG
>JABEUK010000108.1 GCA_013044425.1 Thermoplasmata archaeon
GAAGTACCTCACGCTCCTCGGCGTCACGGGTAGCGGCAAGACGTTCACGATGGCCCACGCGGTCGCGCGCCTGCAGCGGCCGACCCTGGTGATCAGCCCGAACAAGACCCTCGCGGCGCAGTTGGTCAGCGAGTTCCGGGCCCTCTTCCCGCACAACGCGGTGGAGTACTTCGTCAGCTACTACGACTACTACCAGCCCGAGGCCTACGTTCCCCAGATCGACCTGTTCGTCGAGAAGGACGCGTCGATCAACGAGGAGATCGACCGGTTGCGACACCGGGCGACCCAGGCGCTCCTGACCCGCCGGGATGTCCTGATCGTGGCGTCCGTCAGCTGCATCTACGGATTGGGTTCACCAGAGGACTACCGCGCCTCGGTGGTCGATCTGACCGTCGGGCAGGAGATCGGACGGCAGGACCTCTTCGAGCACCTCGTGCGGATGAAGTATGCCCGCAACGACTACGAGCTCAAGCGCGGGCGCTTCCGCGTGCGGGGCGGTATGATCGACGTGATGGGTGCCGGCGAGACCATCCATCGGATATCGCTCGAGGGTCGCACGATCGGCTCGATCGCCGAGCTCGATCCCGTGACCCAGGAAGAGGTCCGGGAGATCTCGAACCTCGCGATCTTCCCCGCCACGCACTTCATGACGGTCGACGAGCGCCTCCGGAGCATCCTCGAGGAGATCAACATCGAGAAGGACGCCCGGGTACAGGAGTTCGTGCGCGCCGAGAAGATCGTGGAGGCGCAGCGCCTGAAAGGACGGACGGACTACGATCTCGAGATGATCCGGGAGACCGGCTACTGCTCCGGGGTCGAGAACTACTCGCGGTACTTCTCCGGTCGGAAAGCGGGCGACCCGCCGTACACCCTGCTCGACTTCTTTCCCGAGGATTTCCTCGTGTTCATGGACGAGTCCCATGTCTCCGTCCCCCAGCTGCAAGGGATGTACAAGGGAGACCGGAGCCGCAAGGACAACCTCGTGGAGTTCGGATGGAGGCTTCCTTCCTGCCGGGACAATCGGCCGCTGAAGTTCCCGGAGTTCCTGACCCACGTACCGCAGCTCGTCTTCGTCTCCGCCACCCCGGGCCCGTTCGAACGGAAGGCCTCGAGCGGCCTCGTCGAGCAGATCATCCGGCCGACGGGCCTCGTCGACCCCCCCATCGAGGTCCGCCCCATCGAGGGCCATATCGCCGATCTCGTGCGCGAGCTCGAGTCCACGGTCGCGCGCGGCGATCGCGCGCTCGTCACCACGCTGACCAAGGCGACCTCCGAGGAGCTCGCGAGCTACCTCGCGAACCGCGGAATGAAGGTCCGCTATCTGCACTCGGAGATCGAGACGCTCAAGCGCATCGAGATCCTGCGCGACCTGCGCCTGGGACGGTTCGACGTGCTGGTCGGGATCAACCTCCTACGGGAGGGTCTCGATCTTCCCGAGGTCAGCTTCGTCGCGATCCTGGACGCGGACAAGGAAGGGTACCTCCGGAGCGAGACCTCGCTCATCCAGACGGCCGGACGCGCGAGCCGCAACGTCGACGGTCGTGTGGTCCTCTACGCCGATCGAGTGACGGGCTCGATGGCACGCGCGATCTCCGAGATGAAACGCCGCAGGGAGGCCCAGGTCGCCTACAACCGCGAACACGGCATCGTGCCCGAGTCGATCCGTAAAGAGGTCCGCGCGCTCCTCGCCTCGGACGAGGGAACTCCGTCCGGGGAGCTGTCGGTCTCGGGCCTCGGCAAGAAGTGGAAGGAACAACTGCCGCTCCTGCTGGCGAACTTGGAGGAGGAGATGCGTCTCTCCGCGGAGCGGCTCGACTTCGAGGAGGCCGCGCGCATCCGGGACCGCCTGCGAACCCTCCAGCGCGAGGCGCGCGACCCGAAGCGGCGCGCCTCCCGCGCTTCCCCCAAATAAACCCAGTTTGCCGCGGGGGGAAAGAGTGTTTTAGGGCCGCAGGCTCGCCTTCCCATGGCGACGACGCCCGGCGAACCTCGGGCCGGTGGACTCGCCGGCCTGCGTCGAGGCGGCTCGATGACCGAGCTGTTGTTCCTGTACGAGTGTGAAACACTGCACCCGAGCCAATTGCGGCCGGTCGCCGAGCGCCTGGGCTTGACGGTCCAAGCCGCGTCCCACACCTATCGCCAGCTCGCGCGACGCGGACTGGTCGCGCTGCGCGACGGGCGCTACCGACCGACCTTCGAGGGAGTCGCGTGGCTCCACGAGACCCTCGGGCGGCTCGAGGACGATGTGCGCCGGAGGCTGGCGCACCTCCACGTGATCCGCTCGACTCGCGCCGTGGCGCTGTCCGACCTGCGGAGGAACGATCCCGTATCGCTCGAGATACGGGACGGGCTCCTCTCCGCCCGCCCCGGCTCCTCCGGGACTTCGCGGGGCCGCGTCGCGCGCGGAGGCGCAAAAGGGAGGATCGTCGAGGTCGCCGACCTGGAAGGGATCGTCACCCTCGAGCCGTCGACCGTATCGATCCGCACGTTGTCGGAGTCGGATCTCGCGGATCCCCACCTCGCCGATCGCCTACGCGCCCTCGTAGGAGCCGAGGGAGAGTACCTCGCCGCCGAAGGTCTCGAGCCGTTCGATGCGTTGCGCCGAGCGACCCCGCACCGCATCCACCGATTCGCGGTGGGGGCGGCGGCGCGGGAGGCGGCCCGGCTGGGCGTCCCGGGCACGATCGTGGTCATGGATCGGGACCTGCCTCGGCTCCTGGCCGAGTTCTCCGGACCGGATCCCCCTCCACTCGATGTCCTGCCCCTGCCGAAAGGGGCACGCCCATCACGGGGACGGCGACGGGCCTGAGGCCAGCGCGCGGAGCCCTCGAAGGAGCTCCTCCGGGCCTGCCACTTCGCGCGCCCCCGCGGCCCGCACGCGCTCGTAGATGCGGCTCGCCTGTCCTCCCGTGAAATCTCGCTCGGCGATGGGGGGAGCGCGCACGAGGAAGGTCGGGGTCCGCGCCGCGAACGGGATCAGATCTTCCAAGTTCGCGAGGTTCGATGGCCCCACCGCGAACGGTGCGACCACGATCACCCTGGCCGCTTCGAGCAGCGCCCGGTGCCGGCCGCGCACCTCCGGTCCGAGGGGTGCGAACGGCGCTTCGATGGGAGCCGCCACGAGCAGCGTTTCGGCGACCTCGGCATCGGAGTCGAGGAGATGAAGCGCCCCGACGCTCAGGGAGTAGCCCTCGTCCGCGAGGGCCCGAAGGTACGGGGCCGCCGCGCCGCCTCCGCCTACCACGTGCACCGGCCCGAAGCTCGTTCCCGGGCCGAGAGCCTGGACGGCGAGGGCCAAGCGGTGCGGGATGAGGTACGGCATGCCCGTGCGCGGCTCCCGTCGGAGGTCGGCGACGACTCCCCACACCCGAACGAGGAGCTCCTCGGAGAGGACCTCCAGGGGGGGTCCGTCGGCGACGGCCCGTCCTCGGGAGAGCACGACGATGCGATCGGCGAACCGCGCGGCGAGATTGAGATCGTGGAGGGCTGCGACTACGGTGACCCCGCGGCGGTGGGAAAGCTCCCGCACCCGAGCGAGGAGGTCGAGCTGGTGACCGATGTCGAGATGCGAGGTGGGCTCGTCCAGCAGGAGGAGCGGAGTGGTCTGCGCGAGGGCTCGGCCGAGCACCGCCCGTTGCCGCTCCCCCCCACTGATGGAAAGGATCCCGTCGTTCGCGCGGTCGGCCAGACCGACCTGATCCAGGATCGAGCGAGCGAGCTCGTAGTCCTGCGGGGAGTCGCCCTCGAGCGTGCCGTGCAGGGCATAGCGCCCGTACCTCACGTAGTCGAGGAGACGCACATCGTCTCGCGGGCTCTCTTCCTGGGGCAGCCAGGCGACCCGGCGAGCGCGCTCCCGGATGGACAGATCCTCCACCCGATCGCCGAACAGCTCGACGCGGCCGGTCGTCGGAACAACGAATCCGAGCACCGTCCGCAGGAGGGTGGTCTTCCCTGAGCCGTTCGGACCGGCGAGGGCGACGAACTCCCCCGTGCGCACCGTGAGTTCGATATCGCGGAGAGCCGGCCGAGCTCCGTAGCTCGCGCTCACGCGCTCGAAGCGCAGGGGGAGAAGCGAGGACCCGACCGCGGTCAAAGCCCTCCCATCGTGGTCGTGGGGCGTCGACGGAAGAGGAGATAGATGAAGAACGGAGCCCCAAAGAAGGCCGTAAAGATTCCGATCGGCAGGACGGAGCTCGAATAGATTAGCAGCGAGGTATCGCGGGCCCCGAGCAAGAACACCGCGCCGACGAGCGCAGATCCCGGTAGGACGATTCGATAATCGGTCCCGGCGATGCGGCGGACCACGTGCGGGGACACGAGGCCCACGAAGCCAATGATCCCCGTGAATGCGACCGCTACCCCCGTGGTCAACGAGGCGAGTAAGATCATCCAAACACGGACCCGCCGCACGTCCACACCGGCGCTCCGGGCGACATCTCCTCCGAGCTGCATCAGATTGAGCTCCCGACCGAACAGGGAGAGGAGGGTCCCGGTGACGAGCAGCACTCCCATCGCGATCCCGTCGACCGTCCACGACGCGTTCCCGAGGCCCCCGAGGAGCCAGAACGCGACCTGCTCGCTGCCAATGGGGTTGTACAGCAGTAGCAGGGCGAGGACCGCCGAGAGCAGGCTCGAGAGCGCGACCCCGGTGAGCAACAGGGTCTCGACCGAGCCGTACCGGCTCAGAGCGACTCCGAGGATGACGAGCCCCGTCGCGATCGCGCCGATAAAGGCGAACAACGGGAGGAACAGGTCGGCCTGGAGCTGGCCGATGTGAAAATCGAAGACGATCGCGGCGCCGATGGTTCCTCCGCTCGATATCCCGAGCAGGAACGGGTCGGCGAGCGGGTTGCGGAAGACGCCCTGCAACGTGGCTCCCGAAATGCCGAGGGCGGCTCCGGCGATCGTCGCGAGCCCGATCTCGGGGATCCGTTCCTGCCAGATGATCTCGGCGTAGGCGGTGCACAGGTTCGGGGATGCCGAAGTTCCGACGCACCCATTGGGCAATTCCAGCAGGATTCGAAGGACCGTGAGGGGTGGGATGAAAACGGTACCGAGGAGTGGGGAGAGGACGATGACGATCGCGACGATCCCCAGGATGGCCAGCAGGAGGTA
This sequence comes from Thermoplasmata archaeon, assembly GCA_013044425.1. Classification (GTDB taxonomy): domain Archaea; phylum Thermoplasmatota; class Thermoplasmata; order Lutacidiplasmatales; family UBA184; genus Lutacidiplasma. The sequence goes on from JABEUK010000108.1 coordinate 5,116, forward strand.
GAGTGACCGCGCCCGGCCTTCCTCCCTACCGGGGGAGCCAACCGGAGGCACCGGAGCGTGGTCGCTCGATCCGTTCACGGACTTACGGTGGGACAGTCGGATAGAAGAACGCGAAGAGCGCGGGCAGCCCCGCGAGGATCATGGTCGGGTCGGCTTCGGTCATCCAGTTCGACTTCATTCCCAGCGTGTTGCCGGTCTGCACGGAGGTGAGCTGGCTCCAGAACGGTGCGGTGGCATAGTAGCTCTCGTTGAGCCCGAACCCGGTCCCGTAGACGAGGAAGTGGGGATTCGCGACGAGCACCTGTTCTCCGGAAAGTTCGGGGTAGGGCAGCGTGGCGTTCGCCGAGATGCTGCTTCCCCCCGCGACCTCGATCAACGACTGGCCGAAGGTACCGGGTCCATACGTCCAGTACCCGTTCGAGTCGACGTAGTAGGTGAGGAGGACCGTGGGGAAGCCGGTAAAGTTCGCTCCGTGGGTGATGGCACTGACGGCCGAAGTGATGTTGTACAGTACGGTCCCGATCTGGGCGTTCAGCGTGTTGGCGGCCGATTCGACGCCGAAGATCTGACCGAGCAGCGAGACATCGACCTGGATCCCCCCCAAGGTCGATGGCTGGAGCATGAAGACGGGAATGTGAAAGGTGGTGGCGATCTTCTCCAGGGCCGCGATCGGTGCGATCGTGGCCGCGAGCACGAGCTGAGGAGTGTCGTTCAACAGGGTCTCGAAGTTGAAGGTCGGCCCGGTCTGAACGCACATCGAGGAGGAGAGGTTCCACTGCGCGATCTGACCGGGGGAGTAGTCCGATGAGAGGCCCCCGAAGCTCGGGGCGTAGCAATCGACCCCGACGACGTGGGAACGCAGGCCGAGCCGATAGACCGAGTCCATGATGCTCGGCCCGAGGACCACGACCCGAGCCGGGTCGTAGGGCATGGTCACCTTCCGGCCGAGATCGTCCGTGAGCGTGAGATTCCCGTGGGTGGGACCGTTTCCCGTGGAGGCGTAGTACGCTGCCGTACCGGCGATCCCGACGCCTCCCACGACGAGGAGGGCGACCACGAACCACACGATGGGGATCGACCGGCGTGGAGGGACCGAGCCAGAGGGCGCGCTATTCAATGGCATTGGATTGGGGACAAATGCTCTTTATCATAAGGGTTGCGCTGACGTCGACCCGTCGCGGGGTGGGCGCACGTGGCCGACCAACAAAGGATATCTCTTCCCGCCGTCCCGGGCGCTCGGAGGGAGCATAGGCTAATCTGGTAGACCAGCGGGCTCCAGTCAGGGGGAACTATCGGTCCTCCTGTGAAGTTGGGTCTGCGGAGGGATGCGAGCGCATCTCGATGACGAGTGACTGGAGCGCGCGGAGAGACCCGCATATCGGGGTTCAAATCCCCGTGCTCCCATTGAAAGTGGGTGGCCAGGCCCATCTCCGGAGGCCCGGGGGACCTCCGGAGTCCGGCTTCTCCGCAGGTAAACTTCGTGGGGGAAAGGGGTCCGCTTGGAAGGGGGTCGGCGCTGGCTCGGCTGGGACCCCCGGCCGGGCCTGAGGACCGCTCCCCACGGTCAACCAA